>CAYGNU010000281.1:0-6359 GCA_964351175.1 uncultured Roseivirgaceae bacterium
AGGGAATCCGGGAGGTAAATTATTCAAGTGAAATTGTAAACGATCTAATTAAATGGTAATTTCAATTTCCAAATTATAAATTGGCATAATTTTGGACCCGAAAAGGGTAACTAATTTGAATTATGAAACCATTTTTAAGATACATCTGTATGTTGTTGATCCTATTTACCTCTAACGCATTAGTTTATGGGCAGGGTGAGATTATAGATGATGTAAAAAATGCCATTAAAACAGGAAGCTCTAAAGAGCTAACAAAATTCTTGAACAATAATGTGGATGTTACCATTGATGGTAATGTTGAAAGCTACGGTAAAACACAAGCAGAGTTTGCTCTTAGAGATTTTTTTAAGAACAATCCTCCAAGCAGTTTTACCATAGTGCATCAAGGTTCCTCGAAAGGTGGGCTTCCATATGCCATAGGTCAATATTTAACAAATAATGACACTTATCGGGTTTGGATGAGAATAAAGCAGACTGACGGCAGATACCTGATACATGAAATTAGTTTCATTAAAGAATAGATTATAAATACTCACATATAAAGCACTGGTCATAAAATCAGTGCTTTTTTTATTTTTGTTCAATGGCTTTAGAATACCTCACACAAAAGGCGCTTGATAAATTTATCAAATCAGCAATTAAAGAAGATGTCGGAGATGGCGATCATTCTGCATTGGCCTGCATTCAGGAAAATCAGAAAAGTAAAGCTCAATTATTGATTAAAGATGAGGGGATTTTGGCGGGTATAGAAATGGCCAAAAAAATCTTTGCAACTTTTGATCCTAGCCTCAAAGCAGAAATCTTCATGAAAGATGGGGATGTTATGCAAAAGGGAGATGTAGCATTTAAAGTATTTGGGTCAACAAGATCAATACTTACTGCAGAAAGATTGGTGCTCAATTGTATGCAAAGAATGAGCGGTATCGCCACTTATACTGATTACTTGATGACTCTAATTAGAGGCAGTAAAGCACAGTTGTTAGATACACGTAAGACTACACCCAACTTTAGAATAGCAGAGAAATGGGCAGTGGCGATAGGAGGTGGCACCAATCACAGGTTTGGATTATATGATATGGTAATGCTTAAAGATAATCACATTGATTATGCAGGAAGTATCACTAAAGCCATAAGCGCCACAAAGGCATATCTTAAAGAGAACAACAAAAGCTTAAAAATCGAAGTTGAAACTAGAAACCTTGATGAAGTAAAAGAAGTTTTGGATGTTGGAGGTATAGACATAATAATGCTTGATAACATGATGCCTTCTGTTATGAAAGAGGCCGTTACTATGATAAAAGGCGAATATAAAACGGAAGCAAGTGGCGGCATAACAGAAAAAAACATTCGAGAAGTTGCAGAATGTGGTATTGATTATATCTCTATTGGCGCGCTAACACATTCGGTCAAAAGCAAAGACATGAGCCTCAAAGCATTTTAGTTGAAGATCACTCTTAAATTTCTCTAAGCACTAAATGTATATAAGTCATAATGGCTTAAGTTTGCAATTCTTTTAGAACAGAACTCAAATTTCAAGAACGCAATGAATGTAAAGACAAAGAAATACAAGTTGGAAAGTGGGACTTACATCAAACTAGCCTTAAAAAGTGTATTGAAACAGCAGTGGTGGGTTTCACTTATTGTAATTGCTATATGCTTAGGCTATTTATGGATTGACAATATCTGGTGGTTCATTGGTGCAGGGATAGGGGCTATATTATACATTCTTTTTTGGCTCATACAATTTGCAGGAGTAACTCAACTAGAGCAAACTAAAATGCTTTTTGAGAAATTAGCATATGAAATTACTAGCCAACAAATCTTGATTAAGCTTAATGCCAAGCAAGGTATGCCTATAAAATGGGATCAAATAAAAAAAGGCCATATAGGTAAAGATTATATTCTTCTCACTGTAAATAAAGCTCAGCTGATACATCTTCCTTTCAGGATTTTCAACTCGGATAATGAGAGAAAATTTGTTGAAAGTATTTTGAAAAGAAAAGGTCTGGTTAAATAACCGATGTTTGCTGACGATCATCAGAAGCCAAAGAAAATCCTCAGTAGAAAGGAAGCAAAATTAAAGGTGGCTGATTATTGTGCTTACCAAGAACGCTCACAGCAAGAAGTAAGAGACAAATTATATTCATATGGACTTCACTATAATGATGTTGAAGAACTCATAAGTGAGTTAATCACGGAAAACTTCATTAATGAAGAACGGTTTGCAAGAGCCTATGTGGGTGGAAAATTCAGAATGAAAAAGTGGGGCAGGTTAAAAATTCTTCAGGGATTAAAACAACATCGTATTTCAGATTACTGCATAAAAAAAGGTATGCTAGAAATACCAGAAAGCGATTACTTTGATACCATGGAGAGCTTAATAATTAAAAAAAGAAATTCTCTTACTACTGATAATGAGTTTGTTGAAAATAATAAAATAGCTTCTTATTTACATCAAAAAGGCTTTGAGGTAAATCTAATTTGGGAAATACTACGTGGCTAGTATATTCAATAGTGTACACTAGGCGACAAAACAGTGACTATTGACAACTTATTAACTGGTATACAGTTAGATGCAATAACGCTAAATATGTGTCCATGAAAACTTTTATAATATTTCTAATCTTTATATCAGTTCATAGTCTTACTGCTCAAGATGAATCAAATCGGTTGAAAAATTTCAACGTAAAAAAAACTTTAGCCATTGACGGTTATGATCCCGTAAGTTATTTTAATGGGGAGCCTTTGAAGGGTGAGTCTAGCATTAACTCTAAGTATAAAGGAATAACCTACTATTTTATCAATAATGCGAATAAAACAAAGTTTAATAAAAATCCTTCTGCTTTTGAACCCCAATATGGAGGTTGGTGTGCATATGCAATTGGTGAGTCTGCCGAAAAAGTAAAAGTCGACCCTATAACTTATAAAATTATAGGTGACAAGCTTTATTTGTTCTACAATTTCCGTGGAATTAATACATTAGAATTATGGAACTATAAGGAATCCGAATTACATAAAAAAGCGGATGAAAATTGGGGAAAAATTGGCCATTGATCACTTTTAATGGGGTGTTTTTATAGATTCTATAAAAACACATTTACGTATATTTGCAAGAATGAATTTGAATGAAGCATGTAAAAATATTTTAAGACAACTGGAAGCTGTCTTAAATAATATAAAGGAAGAAGACTTCAAAAAACCAATTCCTATACTCAATAACTCAACAATAGGTCAGCACATTAGACATACGCTCGAGTTCTTCACTTGCCTAATGCACCATTGTGATAAAGGTATTGTAAATTATGATAAGCGAGATCATGACAGACTTATTGAGTCTGACAAAGACCTTGCGCTGACTGTTATTCAAGATATTATTTCATTTTTAGACAAATCTATAGTAGATACTGAGCTTGTTTTAGAAGTTAATTACAGTTTTTCAGACGAAGTACTAACCAAAATAAAAACAAACCTTTCGAGAGAATTGGCTTATAATATTGAGCATGCAATCCACCACATGGCAATTATAAAAATTGGGTTAAAAGAAATTGCAAATTACATAGCAGTTCCTAGTCATTTTGGTGTAGCCGTTTCAACCATTAAGTATCAGCAACAGGCTCCTTTGGCTTGAAAAGCTGCTGAGTAATGAATCTTTTTGATAGAATTTGGAGAAGTAATTTTCTCATCAGGTTCAGAAATTGGGAATACTGGCCTTTCCTTGTCGTTTATTGGCCAGTATTTTTCTATTGGTTCTGGTTGTCGTTAAGAGCTAAATCACTGCTATATTTTACTGCTTCCAATCCGGGTATTGAGAATGGAGGAATGCTTGGTGAATCAAAAATCAAAATCTTAAATGACATTGATGATTCATTAATACCCAAAACCATTTTTATTAAAAGTAATACTTCTTTTGAAATAGTATTTAGACTAGTTAAGCAGTCATTTAAAACATACCCAATTATATGCAAGCCTGATGTTGGGGAGAGAGGCTGGAAAGTAGAAAAAATAAAAAGCGAAGAAGAGCTAAAAGCATATCATCAAAGTATATCCGTTGATTATTTAATTCAAGAATTTTTAACCGAACCCATGGAAATGGGTATATTTTACTATCGCTATCCAAACAATGAAAAAGGTATAGTAAGCTCAATTGTGATAAAAGAAATGCTCACACTAGTTGGTGATGGAAGATCAACCATTAAGGAACTTATTTTAACGAATGACCGGGCAAAACTTCAATGGAATAATTTAAAAGTTAGATATCAAGATCAACTAAATAACATCTTAGAATTTGAAAATAAAATGGAATTAGTGTCCATAGGTAATCACTCAAGGGGGACTAAATTTTTAAGTGGTAATCACCTAATTAATCAGAAACTGAATAAGACATTCGACAAAATCAGTAAACAGATTAATGGTTTTTATTTTGGTAGATTTGACATCAAGGTACTGTCTTCAGATGACCTTTATGAAGGTAAAATCAAAATAATGGAGCTTAATGGAGCAGGATCAGAACCAGCCCATATTTATCATCCTGGCAGCTCTATATGGAACGCTTATAGGGTGATCTTTCATCATTGGAAGGTATTATTTAAAATAAGCAGAGCAAATCATAAATTAGGAGTGCCTTACTTATCATTTAGGGAAGGTATATCCATTTATAGAAAAATATCATCTCAGGCTAAATGATAAGTATTTTTATCATAGCATTTGTATTCAGTTTTTTAGGCTCTATCCCGCCTGGTGCTATCAACATAAGTATCCTCCAACTTGGTCTAGAAAATAGAACCGGGGCTGCATTACGTTTTGCTCTTGCTGCCGCATTCATAGAATTTCCATATGTTTTAATTGCTATTCAGTTTGAGGACTGGCTAACTTCTACTCCGCTAATAATGAACAATATTAGATTAATATCAGCAGCCGTAATGTTAATCTTAGGCATAGTTAATCTTAGGATTTACTATCGTCCAACCAAGAACCAAGTTCTGAACAAACTTCAATCAAGTGGGTTTAGAAAAGGGCTAATAATCAGTACTCTGAATCCATTGGCCATTCCTTTTTGGATAGGAATTACAGCCTATTTAAAAAATCAACAATGGATTGAACTACTAACATGGACAGATAAATTAGTATATGCCACAGGAGTATCCATCGGCACATTTACATTATTGGCCTTATTTGCTTATTTAGGTAAAAAAATCAAATTCAAAATGTCTTCGAAGGGACTTACTCAATTGGTTCCAGCCATAATTTTCATCCTTTTAGGGTTATATGCCTTACTACAGTTAGACTATTGATTTAATGCTCCATCAATCCATATTAGGGTCAGGTTGCTCTATAATAATCACAACTTTGCCACTTATTTTCTCAAGCATAGGTTTTAATATCAATTCGGCATTCTCTTTTGTCTTTTCTAAAATCCCCGAATTTAAAGCAGCTTCTCGTATCTCAATTTCAGCATTTTTATAAGCATCTTGTATAAACTCCTTCTTATCTATCATGGGGTTAGTCTCTAATGAATAGATTCTAGATTTCTCCATATCAAGCTTATAATAACATAGCTCTGGTTTCGGCAGATTGATGAATATTGTATCATTACCTTGATGAACATCACTGGCTTTTACTTTTGTGAGATCTATGCAACCCGTTGCCTCGCCAACACTGATGATGGCAATTTTACTATCTGGTCCTAGTTTAAAAAATCTCAAATACTCTTTACTTATCTTTTTTACCTCTGTTATTTCTTTAAAATTATATTTCACCAGTTCCAACTTACCTAAATCCTCTATTTGCTGAACTATAGTCTGATGATTATAGAGGACCTCTTCTTTTTCAGCACTTTCCTTTTGTAAGTAGATCCAGATCAGTGCACCAATGGCTATAAACCAGGGAAGTGTCCTAATCAGTAAACTAAATGTTTTCATAAATTGATGAGTATATCTCTAAATTAGGTATTTATCATAGTTTAAATTCAGACACATCGGTATCTTTCAAAAAAAATCGATATGTGGCAGATTTGGATAGATACGGGAGGTACTTTTACGGATTGCATTGCCTTTACGCCAAAAAAGGAGAAGAAAAGATTGAAAATCCTCAGTAATGGAGTGCTTAAAGGGAGAATAGTTAAGCAACTTTCATTAAATGAATTTAAAGTTGATTTTAACTGGCCCATTGATATTGATATATTCAAAGGATATCATTTCCAAATAGTAAACCAAAGTTCAAGTCAAATAATTGAATCTATTAATTTTGAAAAGAAGATAATTTCTCTTCAAGACAATTATAGTTCAGAAGATTATCAATCACTTGATTTTCAAAAAACTCCTTATCAAGAAGTACCAAACCTCGCTAGCAAGCATCTAACA
>CAYGNU010000282.1:0-6354 GCA_964351175.1 uncultured Roseivirgaceae bacterium
ATTCTTAATTTATATTTCAATTCCAAGAAATAAAGTATTTTACATTCTCATAATTAAAATATAATGACTGATAATTTTGCTGATTGGTGGGATGCCTTACAACTACTTGAAAAGATATACTGGGGTATAGCCATCCCTTTTACACTCTTTTTTTTACTTCAGATGTTATTAACTTTTTTTGGAGCGGATATCCCAGATGATGGAGGTGCCGATGCTGACATTGATAGTGATGGCGGCATAGGTTTTCAGTTCTTTACATTAAAAAATATGGTAGCGTTCTTTACCATTTTTTCATGGACTGGAGTAGCATGTCTTGATTCAGGATTAGCCAATGGCTTGTCCATATTCATTTCTTTAATTGCTGGTGTAGCCATGATGTTTTTAATGGGTGGTATTTTCTACTATTTAGGAAAGGCTAATGAGAGTGGTACCTTGGTTATGAAAAATGCTATTGGCGTTGTAGGTGAAGTCTATATGGAAGTTAAGGCCAATAGAGGTAATATAGGTAAGGTGCAGCTGAAAGTACAGAGCTCTTTAAGAACTTTAGAAGCCATTACTGATGATGATATTGATATTAAACCGGGTAAGGTCATTACTGTCAAGGACCTTGCTAATGATAATTTGTTAATAATAACTACTAATAAGATAACTAAATGAGCCCGTTAACTCTACCCATTTTGGCCTTAGTGGCCTTTTTTGTATTTGTTGTAATAGCTACCTTTTTCAGGAGATATAAACGTTGTCCGTCAGATAGAATTCTGGTGGTCTATGGTAAAGTAGGAGGAGATTCTGCGAAGTGTATTCATGGAGGCGCGGCATTTATTTGGCCAGTATTTCAGGATTACGAATTTCTTGATTTGACACCCATTTCTATAGAGGTGATGCTTACGAATGCCTTAAGTAGACAAAATATTCGAGTAGACGTTCCTTCGAGATTTACGGTCGGTATATCTACTGAACCAGGCATTATGAACAATGCGGCAGAAAGACTTTTAGGTCTTTCTCAGGAGACTATTCAAGACTTGGCAAAAGATATTATTTTCGGTCAGTTAAGATTGGTTGTAGCTACAATGGACATTGAGGAAATCAATAATAATAGAGATAAGTTCTTAGAAAACGTAGCTTCCAATGTTGAGACTGAGTTAAAGAAAATAGGCCTTAAATTGATCAATGTTAACGTAACTGATATTAAAGATGAGTCTGGGTATATAGAGGCTCTTGGTAAGGAAGCAGCTGCAAAAGCGATCAATGACGCAAAGAGATCAGTTGCTGAAAAAGATAGAGACGGAGCTATTGGAGCTGCAAATGCCGTTCAAGACCAAAGAGTTCAAGTGGCAGATGCAAATGCAAAAGCAATAATTGGTGAGGCTAATGCATCCCAATTACAACGTATTGAAATTGCAAGTGCAGATTCAAAGGCAAAAATTGGTGAAGCTGATGCATTAAGACTCGAAAGAACTCAAGTTTCGGAGGCAAATGCTCGAGCGGTAGAAGGTGAAAACACAGCTAAGATAGATATAGCTAATTCTGACGCATTAAGAAGAGAACAAGAGGCAGAAGCCCTAAGGAGAGCAATGGCTGCTGAAAAAGTGAAGCAAGCAAAAGCACTTGAAGAATCTTATGCTGCAGAAAGAGCTGCAGAGGATGCAAGAGCAAAAAGAGATAAAGCTGCACAAACAGCTGATATAGTTGTTCCAGCTCAAATAGATAAGGAAAAAATTGAGATTGCTGCTGAAGCTGACGCTGAGGTAATTAGAAGAATGGCTAGAGGTGAGGCGGATGCTATACTTTTCAAAAAGCAGGCGGAGGCACAAGGTTTATATGAAATACTTACTAAACAAGCTCAGGGTTTGAAGCAAATTGTTGATGCATCTGGTGATAATGCAAAGGATGCTGTGCTATTATTAATAGCGGATAAACTTCCTGAGTTAGTCAGACTTCAAACGGAAGCTATCAAAAATATAAAAATAGACAAGATCACCGTTTGGGAAGGTGGCGGAAATGGGCCTGAAGACAAAACTTCTACGGCTAATTTTATCTCTGGACTTTATAAGTCAGTGCCTCCTTTACAAGAGATGTTCAATATGGCTGGTATGGATTTGCCTGAGTATTTAAAAGGTAAATCGCCAGATGAGATTAAAGAATTGGCCAGTAAGGTAATTGAAGAAAAGAAACCAAAAGGTCCTTCAAAACCATCTCAAAATCCTGATAAAGGAAGTTCTGATAAAAAAGAAACTAAGTAGATTGTTTGAATAATAAAAATGTACTGTTCACATTGAACAGTACATTTTTATTATAAAGATTCAATGAATTTCATTGTATCAACATTATCAGCATAATCATTGAGTTTTGGATATTGAGCCATACCAAAAGTAAAGCTATTTGGCCATTTACCATTTTTTGAAACAATGCACTGAATCTTACTTTCTTGATTTTTTAGTAATTCTTTAAGTGTATTCTCATCATTATAGTATTCATAATATAATACTGAAATAGGCGATACCAATTCTTTGGATTCTTTTAATAAAAGAAAGCCGTTATCAAGGTGCTTCTCACTATTGACTAGGTAAATAGATTTATTGTATTCATAGTTATTATTGTATTTATGATGATGCCTAACCTCTGAAAATTCTTCTATCCCTTCAAAGAACTTATTAAGATTAAACTCCTGTGGAATATATATTTTAGAAACATTTCGGCATCCAAGTCCAAAGTAGGTAAAAATGTCATTGCCTAGTTCATGAAAGTCTTGGCTAGTTTCTGATCCTGATAGGATACCAATGGAAGTTCTATTTCTTCTAATGATGTTAGGATATTTAGCAAAGTAGTATTCAAAATATCGTGAGGTATTATCACTTCCTGTGGCTATAATAGCATCCATTCCACTTAGTCGATCTACAAACTTTATAGCTTTTTCAAACTCAGCATTTATATCTTTTAGAAGTTGACAAATGTATTTAATTAGGAATTCATCTTGAGAACTGACCTTAATCATGGCATAGTTTCCACTGATAAGAATGCAAAGTAGATCATGAAAACCAACTAAAGGGATGTTTCCAGCCATCACTATCCCAATGGTTTTTGGCTTATTATCGAAAGAATATTGGTTTACCCATCTTTCTAAATCAGATTCTTCTAAATATTCTTTAACACCATTAAGTGCTGTTTTAACACTGGATTCTGTAAACCAGCTATTATTATTTCTTGCATTAAGGAATAAATTCTCAAATTCTTCCTCTGAAATATTTTTAATCTTATTACCTAGCTCTGAAAAGGCCGTTATTCTTTGTTGAATATTCATGTGTATCTGTTAAACCATTCATACTTACCTGTTGTTTGTATGCATGGATATAGTTTATATTTTTGCAAAGTTCTTAAATTAAGTGAAGGATTAAAACCGGCTATTGATATGGCAATAATGATAACAGATGAATGTATAAATTGTGGGGCATGCGAACCAGAATGCCCGAATACTGCAATTTATGAAGGAGGAATAGAATGGAATTGGGGAGGCGGAACCGAACTCAAGGAAGTGGAAATGGAAGGTGGCGTTGTGATTAGCGGAAATGAAGAACAGGAGCCTGTTTCTGATGAGTTTTACTATATTGTTTCAGGTAAGTGTACCGAATGTATGGGTTTTCACGAAGAACCTCAGTGTGCAGCAGTTTGTCCAGTTGATTGCTGTGTGCCCGATCCTGATTATGAAGAGACTGAAGAGGAATTATTAGAAAAGAAAGCTTGGATGCATAATGAGTAGTTGTTAAAGACCTCTTTTCATGAATAAGCCAATGCAACAACATTGGCTTATTTCATTTTAGCTCTTTTTATCAAATAAGCTTTTAGTATTTCATTATAGTCACTTGCAATGTCAACTTCTATTAAGTCAATTTTTAATTGTGCACAGCGCAACTTTAAATTCTTATAGAAATCTTTTGCCTTTAGTTGATAATGCTCTTTTACTTCATAGGGTTGAAGTTTTAGTTTCTCACCAGTTTCAAGATCAATAAATTCATGAGGGCGATCTTCAAAGTCAAAGTCATATTCTGTAGCCCTATCTGTAACATGAAATAATAGTACTTCGTGTTTATTATGCTTCATATGTTGTAGTCCAGAGAATATTTCATCCAGATCAGAAGCATCGTCAAACATGTCACTAAAAATTATAATTAAAGATCTGCGATGTGTTTTTTCGGCTATCTCATGAAGAATTTTAACTACTTCAGTTGGTTTACTTACTTGTTTTTGATTAAGTAACTCCTGTAAAGAGGTAAAGAGTTTGTTAAGATGTATTGAAGTCGATTTTACCTCAGTCATTAATTCCACTTTATCTGAAAAAGTGCAGATTCCAACAGCATCTCTCTGTTTTTGTAGTAAATAGGCTATAGCACCTGCAGCAATTATACTAAATCGTATTTTTCCATAATTAGCATCGGGATAATACATGGAAGAGCTATTATCGATGATAATTTGGCATCTGAGGTTGGTTTCTTCTTCATATCTTTTTGTGAAGAGCTTATCTGTTTTAGCATATGCCTTCCAATCGATGTGCCTTGTACTTTCACCACTATTATATAACCTATGCTCTGCAAATTCAACACTGAAACCATGGTAAGGAGATTTGTGAAGTCCAGTTACAAAGCCTTCAACAAGCTGTTTTGCGAGAAAATCAATGCTTCCGATATCCTTAACCTTTCCTAAGTCTAGTTTCATAATCCGAATTTACAATAAGTCATTATCAAAAACTCTGGCAACGAGAGAATTGTAAAAATGTTTTACATTTAATATGGTCTATTTGCTTTAAATATAAATATTATACTATATTTAAATTCTATTTAATGTAAATGTGGGTATAGATTTGATAATTAAACAATAGGATTGTGGAAGAGAATAACAATGAAAGAGAAGAAATTTATTCTGAAAGAGTGAGAGCAGGAAAGAGAACCTATTTCTTCGATGTGAAGGCTACTAGATCAAATGATTATTACCTAACCATCACAGAAAGTAAGAGAAGGTACAAGGATGAGGGCTATACTTATGAAAAACATAAAATATTTTTGTACAAAGAAGATTTTAATAAATTCACTGAGGCGCTCAATAACACCGTTAATCATGTGAAAGATGAATTACTTCCGGATGTTGACTTCTCACAATATGATAGAGACGAAGAAGATTTAAACAACGAAACTGCAGATGTGGATACAGAGCTGAAGTGGGATTAAGAATAAAAGTAATTAGATAGAAGCCTTGACTCTTTAGTCAGGGCTTTTTTTATTATGTTTGTTTACTATCATGCTTCGAAAAACATTACTATTTGTATTTGTATCACTTGCCGCACTGCTATTATTGGCATGGGTATTCTCTGATATCTTTCTATATCTGGCATTTGCCATAGTCCTTAGTTCTGTATTGAGACCGTTAATGCGCTATTTGACCCATGCGCAGTTTTTTGGCATAAAGATTCCTAAATTATTAGCCGTAATACTTTCGTTTGCCATATTAGTATTGTTGGTTTCTTCATTTGTGGTCCTTTTTATTCCACTAATCTCTGAGCAAACTGAGGTTTTGTCAGGTTTGAATTACGAAAGTCTATATGAACGTTTTACCGGTCCACTCCAAAATCTTGAAACATTTCTTATTGCAAACGATCTGACAACGCAGGAAGAAGGTTTTATAGTTAATAGCTTAAAAGCCAATATTCTTGAAATAATATCTCGCATTCAGTTTAGTAATATTCTGAATGCTATTCTTTCATTTACAGGCCAGTTTTTTGTTGGCATAATGGCTGTTACATTTATCTCTTTCTTTTTCCTTTATGAAATGGGATCTATGCGTAAAAAGTTAATTGCATTAATTCCTAATAAGTATTTTGAAGTCACTATTACTGCCTATAATAAAATAGAAAGGCTATTGTCAAACTATCTTACAGGACTTCTTTTTCAGATGTTTTCTATTTTTAGTATAGCAGCTTTAGGGTTGACAATTGTCGGAATAAAATATTCTTTAACAATTGCTCTGTTTGCTGCAGTTGCTAACCTGATACCATATTTAGGCCCTATATTAGGAGCTACTTTCGGAATTATGGTAGGTGTTAGTACTGGTGTTGATATTACTAATTTTCAATCCGTTTTATTCCTTATATTAAAAATTGCTTCTGTATTCGGTATTGTACAAGTTGTTGATAACGTATTTTTACAGCCTATTATCTTCTCTAAAAGTGTTAAAGCTCATCCATTAGAGATTTTTATAATTATATTTGCAGGCGCTTCTTTAGCAGCCATACCAGGCATGGTAGCAGCTATTCCTTGTTATACAGTTTTGAGGGTTTCATTTTCAGAACTTTATGAAGGATACAGA
>CAYGNU010000283.1:0-6352 GCA_964351175.1 uncultured Roseivirgaceae bacterium
CAAAACACCCTGATTTGAAGCACCGCTATTTTCAAGCAATCAATTCACGTTCTTCTATATTCAAAAAGGAGAGGTTTTTGTAAGAATAAAAGATGATGAGTTTCGGCTTGAGAAAGAGAATTTACTAGTAATTCAATCACCAGTAAATAACCAAATTTCATTTTTATCAAATAACACTAGTGAAATAGTTCGTATTGATATTAAATGATGATAAGGTTACATTTCATTTTAAAGCAAGCTCTTTAAAAAAGCTTCCAGCTCACTTTCCTCAGAAAACTGCTCAACTTTAAAACCTCTTTCGCTGGTTGAAGATTTAGCCTTAATATTTGAACCTGAAACTTTATTGAAAATCTCTTTCGGATCAAGTAACTGAGCGTGATAAAGCATTTTTCCATTTAAGTGATCAAACATTCCTGGAATCAAATTCTTCACAACCCATTCTTGTGCATTTGGTGAGATGACGCCCATTTTCCTGATATCAGCGACAAACTTTTGAGTATTCAGTTTCTTAAAAGAATCGAGCACACAAGTATTTATCTCAATAAATTCTGCATCATTCTTTACTTGTTTTAAATACCGAAGAATAATGGCATCTAAATCATTATTGTAGAAAATTTCAGCGGTTTCACTTTTATAAAATGTTGTCATTCTTTCAGAATAATAGTAGAATAAGAGTTATACGGAATTCTCATGCAATTAATGTATAAAAATTAATATAATACAAATTTTAACTTAAATTGTGTTAATAAATAGCTATGGCCTATAACGAATACTTACGCGAGCGCATCGAGCGCATCTTTAATGAAAAAAAATCTCTCTTTGAAGGAAAGAAAATGATGGGAGGTTATTTATTCATGGTTGATGAAAAAATGTGCGTAGGTATTCTCATTGATAAAAAAACCAATGAAGACTGGCTAATGGCGCGTATTGGTGAAGACGCTATGGAAGAAGCCTTCACCAAAACTGGATGTAAACCCATGGACTTCACCGGTAGACCGATGAAGGGTTTTGTCCATGTTACCACTGAAGGATTTGACCTTGATGATGATCTTGACTATTGGATTCAGCTTGCACTAGACTTTAACCCTAAAGCACAAAAAAGTAAGAAAAAATAACCTAGTCAATTCTTAAGTTATCAGCAGGGTTAGAAGAAGCTGCTTTTAAAGAACTATATCCCACACTTATCAAGCTGCTAAGCAGTAAAATTCCTATCGCTAATACTAAAGTCCATTCTTTAAAATCAACGCGATAGGCAAAACCATTAAGCCAGTTATCAGTAAAGAACATAGCCATTGGAATTCCCAAAATCGTAGCGATAACAATCAGTTTGAAAAATATTTTGTACTGAATGGTAATTAACTCTCGTACAGAAGCTCCCAATACTTTTCTTACGCTTATTTCTTTTATTCTTGTCTCAGCCATAAATGCTGCCAAGCCATACAATCCTAGGCAGGCAATAAAAATGGACAACATTGAAAAATAGGAAATCATCTTGGCAGACTTTTCTTCAGAATCATATAGTGAAGAAAATTCATCTTCTAAGTAGTAATAATCAATGGGGTCTTCTGGATTTAGATTTTTCCATATCTGATCTATGCTAGCAAAAGATCTACTGCCTTCATCATTTTGAAGTCTTACCACCATTTTTCTATACCAATTTGGCAATTTGTATAGCATTAAAGGCTTTATTGATGAATGAAGTGATTCATAATGAAAATCGCTAACTACGCCTACAATTCGTACAGAATGATCCATATGATCAATTAGCAACTCTTTACCTATAGGTTCTTCAATATAAAAGTGCTTAACAAAAGCCTCATTAACGATAATGCTATTATCATCAAGTTCTTGCTTATCCATTTGCTCACTCCACTGAATATTAAGGGTATTAAAATACTCGTCATCAGTAGCCATTACATTGATCAATTCTTCATTTCCTCCACCCTGTTTGGGGCTCACACGCCATGAATTTAAAACTTCAAAAGGAAGGTCAGAGGTAGCGGCAACAGAAGTAACACCTGAAACCTGCAGTATACTATTTTCTAAAGCTTCAATATTGCTCCGAACATTCTTGTTTTTCAATTTTAGTACTAGTACATTATTGATATCAGTCCCTAAATCCTTCGATTTGATATAGTTTAATTGCTGATTGATGGATAATGCACCTACAATAAGACCAATAGCAATTGTGAATTGAAATATCACCAGCAGTTGGCGCAACGGACCTGCCAACTTAGAGTCACCATAGCTGGATTTACCTTTGAGTATTTTTAATGGTTCAAAAGAAGACATAATGAAAGCCGGGAAAGCTCCTGCCGCCAGACCCACAATTAAAATGACCAATAAAAACATTGGTAACGCCACCACCAAATCATAAAAGGAAAGTTCTTTACCTGTCAATGTGTTAAAAAATGGCATGATCAAAGTAATTAAGAATAGTCCAAATACAAACGAAATCAATGTTATCAGCATCGATTCGCCCAAAAACTGCTTGATAAGATTCGCCTTTCTGATCCCTAATATTTTTTTCACTCCTACTTCTTTAGCTCTCCACATAGATCTTGCTGTAGATAAGTTTATAAAATTAAAGCAGGCAATCAATAATATTAATGTGGCTACTGCTACAAGGATTACGACCAGTTGATAATCTCCATTTTTTTCTAACTCAGAGGATAAGTTAGAATGAAGATGAATATCACCTACTTGCTGTGAATAAAAATTAACATTAAAGTTTTTAATAACTTCTGCAGGCCCATTATTTAAAGCCATTTGGTTAATGGCCTCGTCAATCTGTTCAACAGTCACGTCTTCTCTAACTACTGCATAAGTATAAATCCACACGTTACCCCAGTGCTCAAACATGCTTTCATTATATAGCTTTTTGGTGGTTTCAATTGACATCAAGTAATCGAAATGAAGATGAGCATTTTGAGGAAGGCCTTTAACCACCCCAACTACTTCGTAATCAATATCATTAATAGATACGATCTGTCCTAGGGCCGTTTGGTCATTAAAAAGTTTTGAACTCGTTTCTTCAGTAATCACCACCTGATTAGGTTTCTTTAAAGCATCTTCACTACCGCCTTCTATGAAATTTATGCCGAACACATCAAAGAACTCATTATCTGTAAAGTGAGCTCTTTCCTCATTTATAACAGTTTCGCTTAGCTTTACTTTAACCTCATATCTTTGAGAGAACTGCGTCAACTTAGTAACCTGAGAAAGATTTTCTTTAACAAGCTCGCCTAGTTTATAATTGATGATAGCATGACTTGATTTGTCCTCGTTAACACCTGCTTCTCTTACAATTCGATATATATTATCCGCATTTGGATAAGATTTGTCATAAGACATTTCATCTTTTACAAATAAGAAGATGGTAAGACAGGCGGCAAGACCAATGCCTAAACCGGCTACATTGATAAGTGTATAAACTTTTCTCTTGAGAAGATTTCGGAGAGCAATTTTGAAGAACATAGGTGTGAGTTTTAATGGCAAATAATCCTAAAGACAGCCATTAAGGCTAACGGCTGCACAGATTTGACTTTTTTTCTGAGTAAGAGGTTACACTTTCAATTTTGTAATTAATTTTATAACAGCGGTTAATCACAGCATTACTTTGAATAATGATGAGTAAAACAATTGTTGATAAAGAATATCAACTACAAAAATTTCCAGGCAAGGGTGGTTGGACCTATGCACTGATTCCTGAAATACCTAGCAGTGGCAAAATACCGTTCGGTTGGGTGACTATCAATGGCAGTATCGATGATTACCAATTAGTAAAATATAAGCTTATGCCTTTTGGCAATGGACAACTGTTTTTACCCGTGAAAGCTGAGATCAGAAAGAAGATTAAAAAACAGGCTGGCGATACAGTGCATATTATTGCTGAAATAGATAATACACTTCTAGATGTACCTATTGAGATTTATGAGTGTTTTAACAACGAGCCTAAAGAAGTGAGAACTTTCTTCGATTCATTAAAAGAAAGTGAGCAAAAGGCCTATTTAGACTGGATTTATTCTACCAAAACAGAAGACAAAAAAGCGGAAAGAATAATGGTGATGATGGACAAACTATTGGCTGGGAAGAAGCTCTATGGTTAAGGTCTTCATAGTACAACTATTCAAAAACTTTAAATATTACTAGATTTGAGAAAGAGATTGGAAAAACAAGCCCAATCCTTACTTGTTTTAGAATGTACGAGATTAGATTTATCATAATATTCCTCATATTTTATAATGGCCTCCACACGTAAATTAGCTGCAATCATGTTCACCGACATTGTTGGGTTTTCTGCATCAATGGGGAAGGATGAAGCACTCACCATGCAAATGGTGAGAAAAAACCGTGATATTCAACAGCCACTGGTAGAAAAGCACAATGGCAAATGGCTGAAAGAAATGGGCGATGGCACATTAATAAGTTTTTCAACCGCCTCTGAAGCAGTATACTGCGCCTTGGAAATACAAGAAACAATCGGCTCCGAATCGGGCTTTCAGGTACGTATTGGCATTCACTTGGGGGAAATTGCTGTAGAGGATGGAGATATTTATGGAGACGGAGTAAATATTGCCTCAAGGATTGAACCGCTGGCAGAGCCCGGTAAGGTTGTGGTATCACATGTTGTACATAGCAACATCAAAAATCAAGAGGGTATACATAGCACATTTCTTAAAAAAGTGCATGTCAAAAATATTGAAGAGCCAATCAGTATTTATGGTGTTTCGCGTGTCGGAACGGTTGAGACCAAGCGTCAGATCAGCCTAAAAAAGGTAGGGATGTATATCATGCCAGCTGTTATTATTCTACTTGCTTGGCTTGGGTATTCAGCTTATGATAATGACACCGCCCTAACTGAGCCAGAAAAACAACTAGAAAAGTCTGTAGTGGTTTTGCCCTTCTTAGATTTCTCACCAGAAGGAGATCAAGAGTGGTTTGCAGATGGACTAACTGACGAACTGCTTAACAGCCTGAGTCGTGTTCCAGAACTAAGAGTTATCGCACGAACTACCTCCTTCGCATTGAAAGGAAAAGATATATCTATTCAAAAAATTGCAGACTCTCTGAAGGTAAACTATCTCGTAGAAGGGTCTGTACGAAAAGCAGGAAACAAAATAAAAGTGACGGCCCAATTAATCAATCCCGAGCTAGATGACCATATCTGGTCTAACACATTTGAGATGGAGTTTGAAGATATCTTCGACATTCAACAAGATATTGCAGAGGGAATTTCTGATGCTTTAAATATTTATTTTGATGATGAAACGAGGGAGAATATGTTTTCTACAGGCACTCGAAATGCAGATGCTTATGAAGCCTATTTAAGGGGTAATGAGTTTTTTAATATGGCACATTCACCATTGGCAGAAAATACTGGTGGTCTTATAAAATATTTAGACTCAGCAAATACATTCTACCAAGAGGGCATACGCTTAGACCCAAATTTTGCCGCGGTTTATTATCGACATCAGGACTTATATGTACATTACCTACTTCATCATCCAGATAAAAGACCAAAAAATTTATCAGAAAATCAGGTAGTTGATATTGTACGTAGAGACTTTAGCAATGCTATAAAAAATACTAATAGTAGAGGCGAAGAAATTTTTTATAAGCTGGAAAATGCTGTGATTTCAAATGATTGGAGTTCCGTTCCAGCACTTTTAGATGAGTTAGAAGGAAGTAAAGAGCATTTGAAAGCGATGAGTAAACTTGGTCTGGGGTGGACCAGCGGTTTACTAATTGCACTTGATAGAGAAGATATTGGGCTTTCTATTCTCAACCTTGAATTGTTATCAGATCCTTTGAATAGAAATACGAAAAGACAAATCTACATGTATCTAACTTCCAAAAATATGCTTGATAGTGCACGGGCATGGCGCTACAAAGAAATAGATAACACCCCAGATTTAATGTGGGAAATGAATCATGCGCCAGAAAAAATTGATGAAATCCTTCCTTTAATCGAATCCAATACCAGTTCAGAATTTGACAAATTTTTTGCAAGCATACTCACAAATAATGTTGAGGCTTCTCAAATTACTGAGATGGTTAATCAAACAACTTCAGAAATAGATAAATATTATAGTGTTGTTTTTTATGCTGCACGGGGTGAGCAAGTAAAAGCAGATAGTGTAGCTTCCATCATTGATGCTTCATTTTTGGGGCCAACCAAATTATCGGATTATTTGCATGCCACTAATGGAATGATCCCGTTTCGCCTGTCGGCTACACCTAACTTTTCAGCTCGCCTAAAAGAAGCTGGTATAAAAGATTTGGCCACCTACGAGGAAGAACATTTCCATATATTTCGAAAACCAACAAACTGACCAAAGTTAAGGACTGG
>CAYGNU010000284.1:0-6347 GCA_964351175.1 uncultured Roseivirgaceae bacterium
TGAAACCAAGTTGTTTAGATCAATTTCTAATTTGGTATGATCTAGTACCACCTTATTAACTTCAATCTCATTGATAAGGTTAAGCTTTATTCCTTTTAGAATAGCTTTTGGTTTATTAACCGATATTACTTTCTCGACCAAATCTTCAAGAAAACCTTCAGAACCATCTAATGTTTCTTCACTTTTTGAATGGGTTTCATTATCAAGTACTTTTTCAACCATGTCCATTAGCTTTCGTCCACTTTGTTCCATGGCATTAAGCATTCTGTCAATATCAGGTCTTGATAGTTCTGTATTCTCTCTAATCAAATTTGCTAAGCCCACAATCCCGGTAAGTGGATTTTTTATGTCATGACTTACAATACGAACTAACTGGTCTTTCTTTTTATTTAATTGCCTTAATTCAATTTCTGTATTCCTGAGAACTTGAATTCGTTCATCCCTTTCTTTTTGTAGTTTACTCAAAAATAGATGGGTTCGAATACGTGCCAGAACTTCGTCTTTCTGGTAGGGTTTAGTAATATAATCTACACCACCCACTTCAAATCCCTCAACTTTATCGCTTGTCTCAGAAAGTGCGCTTAGAAAAATAATTGGAATGGATTTAAGTTCTTCGTCTTCATTTACCCTTTTACAAACTTCATAACCAGTCATATCGGGCATCATAATATCAAGCAATACGAGGTCTGGTTTACGCCCTTTAATAAGCTCTATGGCATCAGTACCATTGAAAGCTACTATAGGAGAAAATCCGTCTTCTCGCAAAACATGAGAAAGTAATCTAATGTTTGCTTCAGTATCGTCTACAATAAGAACTAAAAAATCAGACGGAACAATCTGGATTTGCATACTTTAAATAATGTTAGTAATCCTAAAACAACAATATTAATAATCTAGAGAATAATTAATTACCTTGAAACTATAAATTGATTAATAACGTCTCATACAAGATAGTTTTAAGTTGATTAGTAAAAAAGTATCTTCTTCATATGAAAAAATTACTAACCCTGTGTCTTACATTAATATTTGCTATTGGAGTTTTTGATTTCGCCCTTCCTAAAACAGCTCCTGATGCAGATAAAGTTATATTCGAAATAACAGATAAATTTAATGAAGTAAGGTTTGGTTTAACTGAGTCTACTATATATATGGTTTTTAGTGAAAAAATTAGAGGTATTGCTAACAAAACCTTTATGTATCACCATCTACTTGATGCTCATGCCTTTGAAGATTCAGATGGTAATTTTATTTCTGGCAATGCTATTACTTTAGATTCGAACAAAATAGAATTCGACAGAAATAACATTTCTGAAATCAGCTTCAAGAATGGAAAGATGAGCTTTACATATCAAACAAGTCCAAAAGTAGGGTTTGAAGACATCTACTCATATAACGGTACTAAGGCTATAGAAAACTTTTATCTAGAAGATTTAGAAGCTTTCATCCTTACCTTTTCAAGTAAATAGAAAAACACCTTTTTTCTATTTTTCTGTAACAATAGCCATTCTTAAACACTCCTTTTAAACAAAAAAGGAGACGCAATGCTGAGGTTTATACTTTTAGGTATAGTAGCATTTTCAGGATTTTATATTTGGTCGGTATTTCCAATAAATCACGGACCTGGTGAACTTTCCCAAAACAAGCCAAAACTTGAGCGATTAACATGGGAAAAACCATTTCAATTTAGAGATGCTACAATTGTACCGCTTCGTAAGATTTCTGGAGAAGTACGAGTATTGGAAAAGAAACGATACTTTTTTGATAATAAAAGAGAGTACTCACCTATTGATGTACTAATTGGTTGGAAAGCTCTTTCTGATGAAAGAAACTTGGACCATATTCATTTCTCTTTAAGCGACAGATATTTTGAATATGAATTCACAAGACCGCCACTCCCAGTAAATGAGATGTTAAGTCAGATCGATTTGTGGCATCTGGTACCTTCAAATGAAGAAATTGATAACCAAATTAAGCGGCTACGGAAAGGTAATGTAATAAGTATAGAAGGTTATCTAATCGACATTGAACCAGATACAAAATATGCCTGGAGATCTGAGTTGGTTAAACCTAAAAATCAAAACTTAAAAAACACTATTGTCTGGATTACAGATATATATGTTAAATAGATTGATTTTATGATATTTTTAACTTGAAATGATTCTGAAATAGCGGTTTATTGTTATTGCTTGCTTAATCGGGTCAGAAATAAGGAAAATATCATGTCGTCAAATTCTAAACATACTGGAACTGTAAAGTGGTTTCATAACATAAAGGGCTATGGCTTTATTAGCTCTGGAGAAGAAGAAGAAATTTTCGTTCACTACTCAGAAATAAATTCTGATGGCTTTAAAAAGCTAAAACGTGGAGAAAAAGTTGAGTTCATTTTAGACAATGGTGAAAAAGGTCTCCTTGCGAGAGATGTTTCATTAATTGAAAGTGAAGATGATCCTGACCTGTTCTAACCAATATGAAATGGGTCAAAGACGCTCTTCTTGATATCATTATTTTAGGAGTTATTGTTGCTTATACAATAACTCTAAATAATGTTCTGGAAATAATACTTTGGGTTTATACTGGGTTTTTACTCATTGGTAAAGTCTTGTATTTTTATGTAGGGTTTCTTCAATCTAAAGCAACAAAAACTCAAGTACCATTCTGGTTTTATCACGCCGTTTATTTAATATCGATAGTATTAATTCTACTTTCTATGAATTATTACTTAGCATTAGCATGGGGTGTAATATGGATTCTTTCAATTATTCCGCTACTTAGCAAAGGAAATAAGTCTAAAAATTAATTTTACAGAAAGAATTATTTATCTAACTACTCTTCCTTTTTTGATTTTTTATGCAGTATTCAAAAGGCATCTTTTTATTCATTCTAATCCTGTTTCTTCCTAATTCAACTTATTCTCAGGAAACAAGCTATCCCGAAAGCCAAGTTTTTTTTGTTTCGGGCTATTCTCCAACTTCAATTCGCTTTTTGGGAAAAACACCTGATGCAACTACTTCAATACTTAAACTTGAGTATAGAAAAAAATTAAAAGCATCATTTAAGAATGCTCCAATTTATTATCAAGTAGGGATTATACCCTACATAGTTTACAACTATCCAAAAAGGGATGATGGTGGTAGAAAAGACATCGCAAAGGGGCTTGGGGTCTCTCCTTTCGGATTTGGAACAACCAATTTTATTTCAAATAGATTAGGCTATTCATTGAATAGTTATGGTGGATTTATTTTGATGGATAAGAAATTCCCTACTGATGAGGGAAGAAATTTGAATTATACATTCAGCTTTTCTATGGATGCGGTTATCAAAGCGAATGATTTCTTTTCCTTTTCATTAGGCTATAAATTTCATCATATTTCGAACGCTCAAACAGGAACAGAAAACCCTGGTTTGGACTCAAATTTTATCACTATTTCATTAATACTATCAAAATAAATATGGCGCTTACAGCAACTTTTAAAACATCAAAAGGAACCATTAACCTTAATCTATTTGAAGACAAAGCTCCAAAAACCGTGGCTAACTTTGTAAATCTTGCTACCAGAGGTTACTATGATGGACTTAAGTTCCATCGAGTAATTAACGATTTTATGGTTCAAGGAGGTTGCCCTTCTGGTGATGGACGTGGTGGACCAGGATATGTTTTTGAAGACGAGTTTCATCCAGACTTAATTCACGATGCACCAGGTAAATTATCGATGGCCAATGCGGGTCCTGAAACAAATGGCAGCCAGTTTTTTATTACTCATGGCCCTACTCCATGGCTAGATCGTAAACATTCTGTATTTGGAGAAGTTGTATCAGAGGTAGATCAAAAAGTTGTCAATCTAATCACTCAGGGTGATCAAATAGAATCTGTTACCATTACCGGAAACTATACTGACTTATTAGCGAGTGTAATTGAGGTTGAATTTTGGAATGAAGCATTGAATGACCGCTTTCCAAACCTAAAGTCAAGCTAATAGTTTGATTTCAAAACTCGATAGCAAACCCGAAAAAGGATGGCGTAAATCTCTATATATCATCATTTTTGATGCTGATACCAAACTGGGTAAACTGTTTGATGTTACCCTGATTATTGCAATATCTCTAAGCGTTCTTGTTGTAATGCTGGATAGTATTGTGGATATAAGAACAGAGTATGGAGAGTTATTAAAAATTGCTGAATGGACTTTTACTGCAATCTTTACTGTAGAATATATTCTAAGATTGCTTTGTGTTAAGATCCCTTCAAAATACGCCCTAAGCTTTTTCGGGATTATCGATATCCTAGCCATATTACCTACTTATCTTAGTCTTTTCTTACCGGGTACCCAATACTTAACAGCCATTCGAATTCTTCGTTTATTACGCATATTTAGAGTGCTGAAACTGGTTAAGTACTTAGATGAAGCCAATTATCTAAGTGCGGCGTTGATAGCTAGTCGGAGAAAAATATCGGTTTTTCTTTTTGCTGTAATTATGCTTTCAATTTTTGCAGGTTCGCTTATTTATGTAATTGAAGGTCAGGAAAATGGATTTACAAGCATCCCAACCAGCATATATTGGGCTATAGTAACTCTTTCTACGGTTGGCTTTGGTGACTTAGCCCCTGCAACTGCTCTTGGGAAATTTATTGCATCTATGATAATGATTTTAGGATATGGGATTATAGCCGTACCAACTGGAATTGTGAGTTATGAAATGGCAAAAGTTAAGCAGAATCCAAAAACCTGTTCAAATTGTGACCTTAAAATACATGAAGAGGATGCTACTTTTTGCAAAAATTGTGGCACTAAGCTAATCCCATCCTGAAACTTTTCTTTATTTGCTCGTAGTAATTCAGCATTAATGTTGATCACATTCTTACTACTACTATGCAAAATAAACTTTACGGGCTTCTATCACTTCTTTTAATGCTAATCCTTTCTTCATCACTGCTTGCCCAAGAAGATGAATACGGATTAAAGTACCGAAAATGGAGAGTCACAATCATACCTCCTATTAGCACAAATGGGACTGCCACCCTTAATTACTCTGCAAAATATTCACTAAATCTACTAGGTGGATTCCATGGTGGGCTTGATGGGTACGAAGTTGGAACTCTTTTTAATTACACAAAATATTATTCCAATGGTTTTCAATTTGCGGGTGGAGCTAATGTTACGAACGGTGATATGGCGGGGCTAAATATAGCCGGGATTGCAAATTATTCTGAAGAAGATATGACTGGGATTCAGATTTCAGGAGTCGCGAATATTTCTAAAGACCTTTTGGAAGGGCTTCAAGGGGCTGGCCTATTTAATTATTCTGCTCGTGGTTCTTCAGGTTTACAGGTAGCTGGAGGGGCTAACATCAGCAAAAGAGACATTGAAGGATTGCAGGCAGCCGGACTATTTAATTACACAGGAAGAGATATTTCAGGATTACAAGCAGCAGGCTTGTTTAACTATGCTGGAGATGATGTAGAAGGACTTCAAGCAGCTCTAGGCTTCAACTACAGTGGAAATAATATTTCAGGACTTCAGGCGGCTGGAGTTGCAAATATTGCCAGAGGCGACATTGAAGGACTTCTTGCCTCAGGATTAATTAACTACTCTGGAGAAGATGTAAGTGGTCTTATTGCCTCAGGTGGATTTAATATCGGGAAAAATATTGAGGGCTTAGCTGCTGCGGGAATTGGAAACTTTGCCCAAGTAATGGAGGGACTTCAATTTGGAGGGATAAACTATTCAAATGAAGCAACAGGTCTTCAAATAGGAATTCTAAATATTGCGAAAGAATTTGAAGGAGCTTCTATTGGTTTGCTAAGTATTTATGGAAACGGAAGGAAAAATATTGATGTCCGTTTTTCGGATGGTGGATTTACAGAATTCGGAATAACTACCGGGACATATCGGGTCTACAACTCCTTTCTATTTGGATATAATACTTTGTTAGACAGAAATGTATATCGCCTTGGCTTAGCAGTTGGTTTAGAGAAAAACATCAACGACTCATTCGAAAACATCGAAAGTACCACCCTTTTTGTGAATCAGGAACTAAGTCTACATCATCATTTTGAAGGTGATTGGTCTAGCCAAAAAAACCGAATCTTGACTTATAAATATCTTGTTGGCAACCGATTTGTAAACGGTTTATCTATTTATGGAGGGCCAAGTGTGAACATGCAGGTAACAAGACTTGATGAGGCGAATGATTATACCTGGTACAGCTTATGGTCGCCTACAAGAAAAGGTAAGCAATACCGTTTCTGGGTAGGTCTTACCGTTGGAATAAGACTATTCCACCAGAAGAATCTTCCTTTAATCAGTGATGATTTTGATGGTTGGAATTGGGACTGGTAATACTTACAT
>CAYGNU010000285.1:0-6343 GCA_964351175.1 uncultured Roseivirgaceae bacterium
GCATGTCTGCTAACACCAGTAGGAGTTTCTTCCGCATTGGTCATTTCCTTTTGAAACCATTGCTGTAAATTATCATAAGCTGGTTTAAAATGTTTGATTAATGCCAGCTCTGCATTGGTTTTTAACATAGTGGCTTCTTCAGCACCTATTTCATTGCTATTTTGCAAGGCATCTACTTTACCGGAAATATCATTCCATAAGGGGGAATTCTTGTCGGAATCATTAAAGGGGTAGCCGTCTAGTAGTGATTCCGTTTGATTCATCGTTATTTCAAAAGAGAACTTTGGAGGAATAATGCCTTTCGCTGCCTGTTTTTTTGCTCGTTCAGTTAGCTGATTTATAGCACGACCTAGCTCGGAAATTCTTGATGTATAACTTTTCATGTCGGCCACACTATCCACCCTATGAAGATTAATGAGCAGGTTAGGCAGCTGTGTATGCACTGACCTCATTTGGTCATAGATATAATCCATATTCCTAAAGGCCTCACCCTCTTTTCTTAACTCATAGCGATACACCCAAAGGTCATAAGAGAGCTTGTCATCTGCATTTAAATTTTCGTAATCAAATTTAGTTTTGAGCTCTTCCACAGTGGCGGCCATCCATGCCAGTTGATTTTCCTCTGCCTCCTCGCTCATGTCGTCCAGTTTGTCGTATTGGTCTTTTCGGCCCAGAAAAGTGAGTGTAATAGGACTTTGCTGGAGCTCTTCTTCGAACTTTTCGTCAAGCCAAGCATTTATGGCTTCGCTCTGATCTACTACAGGTTTTTCTTTTTCAGCGCAGCTTGAAATAAATACTAATAACAACATTGCTATCAGCAGCTGATTGATTTTTAAATAATGGTGCATGTTTTTGGATTTAATTAAAAGGCGATGTTTTTCGAAATCAAGATAGGTAAATTTTAAACCAAACATCAAATACTTTTACTTGATTTCATAATCACTATACTTATAGGAAGCTCTTAGATATAATATTTCTCCGCTATCATTTACTCTCCAGCTCTTTCTGAGCTTTGGAAAATGAAACCCTGCTAGTTCTATAGATTCTATATTGCGGACTAAAGAGTAGTGATCTAGGTGCTTGACAGTATAGCCAGTCATCAAATAAGTGTCCTTATCAAAATACACCCACCATGTATCTGAAGTGGTAAGGTTGTCAGCTGATACTGAATTGTAAATGGCTTTAAGAACGTGTACTTCTTCCCCTGAATTTAAAGTTTTAGTGCCCTCATAGGTTAATTCTGGCCCTTCATCAGCTAATTTGAAAGGCTGACCGATCACAAATAGAGAACTTTGCATATTGTTGGTAAGCGACTCTTGATTAGCTTGTTTGTTGAGCTTATCATTCACATATTCTTTGATCTGTCCCTGCTCAAATACAATTTCCTTTTTATCATCTCCTTCTTCGCTGATGATATTTATAGACATATTTGGTAAGAGTGTATAATCATGGATTTGCTGTGCAGCCATTTCGACTTCCCCTGACACCAAATACAATTCATAATTCTTTTTGTATTTCAGCGTTTTTATGGCATTCCAATTTGCCAGACCACCATTTTTCTCGAAGACTTTTTCTAAAAAGGACTTGACTTCAGAAGACTTGATGTGCGCTAATGAATCTTCAGCAGGCTGACCACAAGAAGCTAAAAGAACCAGTGAGGCCAACAGCGGGGTAAAAAGTATCCTTTTCATGAGACTAAAGGTAGTGAATTCATTAGGTCATTATCAGTTTGATATCTATGACTATTAGGTCTCGAAACTGCCTGTGCATCCGCAGACAGGTCAGAATTAAATTTTACTTCAACTTAAAAATCACGGCCTGATAAGGCTCCAATGAAATCGCCATTTCTTCCACAGGGTTTGCCTCGTAATTATTGATAAGAATATCGCCCGTTAAAAGACCTTCAGGCAGATTAGCAGATGCATTAGTATCTGAGAAGTTTAAAAGCACAAGTACTTTATCATCGCCTTGCATACGCGTAAAGGCATAAATCTGCTCATGGTCATCAAGAATCATATCATAAGCTCCATAAACCAATACTTTGTTGGCTTTTCTTAGCCTTGTCATTTTTCTAAAATGATTCAGTATACTGTTCGGATTAGTATCCTGTGCTGCAACATTGATTTCCGTGTAGTTTGGATTTACCTTTTTCCATGGGGTGCCTGTGGTGAAGCCAGCATTTTCTGAATTATCCCACTGCATAGGCGTGCGTGAATTTTCTCTAGAACTGTAGTTGAGTACTTTCATAAACTCCTCCATATCTTCACCTTTAGCCAGTGCACTTTTATATGCCCCGATGGCAGCGATATCAACATACTCTTCAATGGTAGGCATATCAATATTCGTCATGCCAAGCTCATCTCCATAATACGTATAAGGTGTGCCTCTCATGCTAAGTAAAAATGTGTTGAGCATTTGAGTAGAAACTGCTCTGAACTCAGGGCTTGTATTTCCAAATCGGTCTACCAATCGAGCATTATCATGGTTGGAGAGGAAAATCGCCATCCAGCCATTTTCAGCAAAAGCACTATCCCATTTACTAAAGACCTTTTTGAATTGAGATAATTCATATCCATCTGGTGTTCTAGACATGTCCACATATTCGAAATGATAGGCTGTTTGAAGTTCCTTGCGGTCCTCATCTACCAAGTCGTGGGCATCCTGAAATGTGCTGCCAGCACCTTCGGCCACTGCAAAAACATTATAGGGCTCAATCACCTCTTTGTACATCTCTTTGAGGTATTCATGAAGCTGTGGTCTCAGACCATACCATTTAACAAAATCTTTCTCATGGCCCTCTGGAAACTCTGGGTAGGTGATGTCTTTACTAGCAAATTGAAAGGCATCCATACGGAAACCATCTACACCTTTCTCAGCCCAGAATTTCATAATATCATACACCTCTTGGCGAAGCTTAGGGTTTTCCCAATTTAAGTCTGGCTGTGCTTCAGCAAAGGTGTGGAGGTAGTAGGCGTTTGTTGTAGAATCATAATCCCAGCCACCTTCTGGATCGAAAAGGCTATGTCTGTGAGGAGGTGTGCCCTTTTCTGCAGGCCACCAGTGGTAGTAATCTCTGTACGGGCTTTCTCTTGAACTCCTTGATTGTAAGAACCAATCGTGCTGGTCGCTACTATGATTAACTACTACATCAAGGACAAATTTGATTCCGCGCTCCTTCATGCCGGCCAGCATTGCTTCAAAATCTGCCATGGTTCCATAGCGAGGGTGAATGGCGCGATAATTTGCAACGTCATACCCGTTGTCAACTAATGGTGATTCAAAAAATGGGTTCATCCAGACCATATCAATGCCTAAGCTTTCTAAATAATCTAGTTCTTGGATCACACCCTGAAAGTCACCAAAACCATCACCGTCAGAGTCTTTAAAACTTTGAGGATAAATCTGATATAGTGTACCTTCTTTCCACCAATCTTTGTTTACCGTGGTTGTAGTTTCTTCTTGAGCTGGTTCATTGGAACAGCCAATAAGTACGAAAAGACCAAGTAAGGATGTGATTAAGTTTTTCATGAAGTATTGATTATTTGCTATCTACTTTATTAATAAATTCAATTAAGCCTTTAAAATAGGTTTCCTGATCATCATACATAGACCAGTGAATGCCATTTGGGCAATAAAGGTAGCTCCCTTTCGGGAATTGTGTTGACATCCATTCCATGTATTTTGGGTCCATGGTATCATGTTCTCCACCAATGGTAAGTGTAGGAATAGTGACTTGTCCTAAATCTTTACTGCGGTCCCAGTTTTTTAATAAGGCGTCACCGACTACACCAAACTCACTTGGTCCTTGCATGGCCAGATACATGTCATAGTTGATGTTGCCCAATGCCCTATTCACAGGGTCAGGCCATTCTTCTAAAGGTATCCGGAGGACATGCTCAGGATAGTAATGTGTATATATTAGTTCTGTATATCTTGGGTTAGTGTAATCACCCGCAGCTTCAAAAGCTTTAATTTCAGCGAGTACTTCCGGGTCTAACTGAGGGCCGAGTACTTCATTGGCATACTTCATATATTCGGGAATGGAGGCTACCATGTTAGAAATAATCAATGCCTTCATTTTATCCTGATGTTTAAGCGCATACTCCAGCCCTAAAATTCCACCCCATGAGTGACCCAATAAATAGAAGTTGGAAGCGTCAAGACCTAATGCAACCCTTACTTGCTCCACTTCATCCACAAACCTTTCAATTGTCCAAAGGCTGCTGTCATTAGGTTTATCGCTATAAAAAGACTCTAGCTGGTCATAGTAATAATATTGTATCTCTTCATTTGGAAAATAAGAATCAAAACATTCGAAATATTCATGTGTCGCACCTGGCCCACCATGTAGTAAAAGCACTTTCTTGGTAGGGTTATTTCCAACACGCTTGGTCCAGACTTTAAACTCACCGGCAGGAGTTTGAATAGGAATCATTTTAACACCACCACTCAGTTTATCTTCATTATTGGCGTAGTCAAAGTAGTTGCTCTTCGATTCAGATTGAGTCGCCTCTTCTTTTGAAGGATTGTTACAGCTTTGAAAGACTATTGCGCTGAAGAGCAAAATGTAAAAGATATATTTCATGATTTGATTTGGTATAGAATGAAGAAGTAAGTAATTAACAAAAACCTACAATTACAAGTGTCATTATGTAAATGGAAGGTTTAAAAGAAATAGGGTAGAACAGCCATAAATAGGATTGAGTAATTTGAAATTAAATAGAAGCAGAAAGGATTAATATTAAATAAGTAGCTTTAATCAACCAATAGATATTTGTGTTATGACTCAAATGATCATATATGTTGCGGTATTTGTTTTTATTGTGAGTGGTATAATTTATATCAAAAACAAAATATGGGGAAGGGATAAGGACTAGTTGTCTTTATTATTGTTCTTCAGTACGATAGCGTTATCAATTTTGGCTCGTAACCTGCTGGCATCTACATTGAGAGAATCTAACGCATAAGATTTGTCAATATAAGCTTTCGCGATCTCCAGACTGTCCATATGAAAATAGATATCTGCATATACCACTCCTGGTTTGGGCACTACCATATTACTCATCATCTGTTCTAGTGTCTTGGCATGTTTTAGGGCGATATCAAAATTTTCTAATTCAGCATTTATAGTAGCTGCATAACCTAATAGAAAAGGAATTTCTTCAAGATTATTAGTGAGGGATTTTAGGGAGTCAAGCGATGCTTGAGGACCATAAACAGAATGTAGAAATTCTATATATTCAGCCTTCAAATAGACTTCGTTTGGATATTTGTGAGCTATAATTTTTAGGTTGCTATCTGCTAGGTGTAAAACTTCGGAGAGCGCATCTTTTGCTTTATCAGGGTACTGCTCGCGTATATTGGTAAAGTCCGTTAAGGCTATATAAACATCTAAAATCAATCGTTCATCACCAGTAATCTTCTTCTTGTTGGCTTCCAGATTAGCATACAATTCCAGTCTTTCATCCAGATCTCTGGTTAATCGTGCCAGTACGCTTTGACCAATTAAAAAATCAGGGTCATGCTCCAATACTTTTCTGTAGGACTGCTCCGCTTTTGAGTAATAACCTTCATCCATAATCTGTTGCCAGCCGAGATTATAGTAATATAATGCGGAGTCACTTTTGGAAGAATAACTGACCTTGTTGATTGGCTTTTGCTTTTCACAAGAAATAAAAAACAGGAAGATTAAAGCTGTAAAAATAAAAAGTGTCGTTTTCATGCCGTTACAATAATATGCATGAATATTTTTGCCAGCTCTGCAGGACTTAAACTATTTGGAAAATCTTATGGTAAACTATGTTGTTTGAAGTATTCCCAAATCAATTTATTAGTAACAATATCATTGTTTATTGGACGCAAAATTGAGAATCCTTGATTTATTTGAAATTCACTTCCAGGCCAGTTATGTCCTCCATTATCAATAATCAAGAATTTAATTTTACTTCCACAGTTGTTGTAAGTTAACATTCTGGCAGTTGAGCCATCAGACGTATCAATATCTTCATAAGAAGCTTCCGTGTAAGTGTCACCGCACCCGGCATTGGTTCGCCAAAAGGAAACCACATCATTAATTGCAGCTATACCATCCTGACAACTTTCTTCTCCATCCCAAAAAATGACAGCATCGTCTGTTCCGTGAACATGCATTACAGGAATCTGCCTTGCTGGTTGACATGTAGTATTCAACAAATCTTCGGTCATAGAACCTGCTACTGATGCTACCGCTGCAACGCGTTCACTCAAGGCACATGCAATAGAGTAAACCATGAATCCACCATTGGATAACCCTGTTACATAAACACGTTTAAGGTCGACATTATAGTCTACGGCCAATTGGTCA
>CAYGNU010000286.1:0-4733 GCA_964351175.1 uncultured Roseivirgaceae bacterium
GTTCCTCTTTTGCACTACCGACTGACATTTGGTATCCTGTGGACGAAAAAGTAAAACCTCAAAGTGCCGATCAATTTACTCTAGGATTAAGCAGGTTGATTGACAATGGTAATATCGTAGTAAGCTCTGAGTTTTATTATAAGAGCATGAGAAACCTAGTGGAATACCGTGAAGGGACTAACCTTACCCTAAATAATGATTTTGCAGAAGCCCTGATTCAGGGAGATGGAGAATCTTATGGTTCAGAATGGCTGCTAAGGAAGGATGCAGGAAAACTAAAAGGCTGGCTTTCCTATACTTTGTCCTATACTAACCGACAATTTGATGAACTGAACAATGGCGAAGCTTTTAAAGCAAGGTATGATAGAAGGCATAATGTGTCGGTAGTAACTAATTATGAAATAACAAAAAGGTGGAGTGTATCAGCTATTTGGGAGTTTATCTCTGGTGCACGATTTACGCCAATCATTGGCTACTATGGTGTCCCTAATGCAGCTGTTACCGGTGTTGATCTGATACCTATTTTCCCGAAGCGCAATTCAGTACAACTAGCAGATGCTCATCGCTTAGATTTTAGCGTCATATTTAAAGGAAAGCAACGGGCCAATAGACAATGGCAGGGAGAATGGCAGTTCAGTATTTACAATGCCTACAATAGGGCAACGCCAATAGCCATAAATATTGTTTACAACGAAGAGACTAACAGTTATCGCTATGAGCAACCTGGACTTATTGGACTTTTACCTTCAATTTCATACAATTTCAAATTCTACAAATGAGGTTAAAGCATTTTAAACATATCGTCTTAATATTTTTGGCTGGAATACTTTCTTCTTGTCTTCCTGATCCACTGCCTGTAGATAATGTACCTATTTTAGAAAACACGGTAGTCGTTGGTTCTCAAGAATTCCCTGATGAGTTTATGGCGATATCCCTAACTAGAAGTTTCGGGGCGCTTGATGCGGGACCGCGATCAAACATTGAAGAGGTTCTTGATGAACTTTTAATCGATAGTGTAGAAGTTTCAATCAATGTTGCAGGACAATCATACCTTCTGCAAGACATAGGCAATGGGGTGTATTTAGGTACCGATATTCCAGAAATAGTTAATGAAGAATATACTTTATCATTTATAAATCCATTGAACAACAAACCAGTCTTAGCTAAAACCACGCTCCTGCCATTTATTGGTTTTGATTCTTTGGAAATAAAATTAAATCAAACTCAATTTGATACACTGATCAATGTTAATTTATGGATTGATGACCCCCAATCTAAAAATTGGTACATGGTAAATGTCCAGACTTTCAATGGAGAATATGATATTCAAGATAGGCCTTTTACCGAACTACTTGAGGACACGGATTTTAATGGTCAGCTACACTTTCATGAGTTCACTATCCCATTCAGAGACTATGAACCAGGAGATACTATTTTTGTCTCCATGGCTAATATCAATGAAGAATATTATCAGTTTCTTAAACTGAGGAAAGACCAGCGATTTTCACTTTTAGATGGACTTGGCGAGCCTATTAATTATCCAACAAATATTGAAAATGGATTAGGCTTTTTTCATGCCCATCAGCCCGATGTTAGGTTTATATTATTTGGACTTTAACTACAGACCAATACCTTGTGCCATACTAGTGGCCAACAGTGGAATTATAAACAGAAGAATTAACTCTATCCTCAAAATAGTTGAGAGATAGTTGGGGACTTGTAATTCATCTTCGCTATCTCCTTTCCGATGTTTAAAATAAAATACTGTCGGCCATAAAGAAAGCACGCCTACAATCCCAAAAAGGACTACTTTACTAATGAAGATTGGGTTGTTGGTATAGTATTCAGCTGGCTTGCCTATTCCCAACCAAAGGTATAACCCTGCGCCTACAACTATGATAGAGCTTAACCCATATAGGCCATCTATTTTAAACAAAGTCTGGATTACACTTCTTTTTAAAACTTTTTTCAATAACAAGGCCTCTCCAAAAACAGTAGCTACAACAACAAACAATCCGATAAAGTGGATATATCGAACCAATACTAATTCATTCATAACTGCTCCCTGTTCATTGCTAATTGTTAATTGCACATTGCCAATTGTACATTGCCAATTGTCCTAAACCCACCACTTCAATGGCAGTGAGATATCTTTAATAGATTCTACCACCAAATCTGGCTTAAAAGGAAAATCAATCAACTGTTCTCTTTTGGTCATTCCTGATAGGGTAAGAATAGTTTTATACCCAACAGAAACTCCTCCCTGAATATCAGTAGCCATAGTATCACCAATTACTGTTACCTCATCCGTAGCTAAGCCAATATGCTTACGAGCGGAGCGCATCATAACAGGACTAGGCTTACCAACACTAAATGCCCTCTTACCTGTTGCCTCCTCTATCATAGACACAACAGCAGCTATACCGAGGTTATTCCATCCTTTCTTTCTAGGGGTAGCGTCCAGGTTAGTAGCAATCAACTTGGCACCCTCAAGTATAAAGTCAATGGCCTTTCTTACCATCTCTAATGTAAAGTTGATGCCCTCTCCAACCACTACAAAGTCAGGGTCATTTTGTACTAAGTTAAATCCATTTTCATGTAAGCTTTTAACCAAACCACCCTCACCAAGTACATAGGCCGTACCTCCTGGAAATTGATTGGCCATAAAATGAGCGGTAGCCATGGCACTTGTGTAGACATGCTTCTCCTCAATTTTAATCCCCATTTTCTTTAGCTTTTGAACTCCATCTAAGGGAGTGCGCTGACTATTATTAGTCATGAAAGTAAATGGAATATCTTCTTTCAAAAGTGTTTTTATAAATACGTCCGCACCTGGGATCATATGATTTTCAATATATATGACACCGTCCATGTCAATAAGCAATCCATGTTTCATAATCTATAGATTTTATTTCAATTAAAAGCCTGAGATAGTTTCTGTAAGAAAACTAATAAAAGGTAACGGTTTAGCGAGCATCGAATCGATCTCTACCTAAATACAGTATCTTATAAAAGATTGCCATACTTCGTTCGCAAAACGTCATAGTTTTCTTACCAGCACTAGATAACCAGAACTTTCACTACAATATAAGCCCACTTTATCGATATAGAAAAGAGGAATAGGTATTACTTTTTTGTTAACACAGATGAAATCGATTGTATCTCAGACCAGTCGATGAATTTGGGCGTATTGTATTAGCATGATAGTTTTTCCATCTTTAATTTCCCCCGTCTCGATCATTTTAATAGCGCTTTCGAGTGGCAATTCTAATACTTCAATATTCTCCTGTTCGTGGTCGAGCCCTCCACCTTCACCTACCTGCATGTCTTTTGTATATTCAGCCACAAAAAAATATACAATTTCAGTAACCGAACCAGGTGACATATACGCTTCAAATATCTTTTTGACTTTTGTTACTTTATAACCAGTCTCTTCCTCAGTCTCCTTTTTGATACAATCTTCTGCATTATCCTTATCCAACAACCCCGCACAGGCTTCAATTAACATACCATCATCATTGCCATTTAGATAGGTCGGTAGTCTAAATTGACGAGTAAGAATGATCGTCATTTGTTCTTTATTATAGAGCAGAATTGTTGCCCCGTTTCCTCTATCATAGGCCTCCCTACTCTGAGCTTCAAATTCGCCATTTGGCTTTTGATAATCATAAGTCACCTTGTATAAAGTGTACCAATTATCCGAAAGAAGCTCTTTTTCAAGGTTTTTAACGTGGCTATTATTCATGTATTTGAGTATTACATTAGATTGTTTATCAAATGCTTAACGGGTTGATTTATATACTGTTACATCTTCCCTTTTCAATTTAAGCAGCATTGGTATCTCTGCCCTGTGTTCTATAGCAAGTAAAAGGTAATTGATTCAAATATTAAACTATAAATAAAAATGTGTTTCACCAATATTTCACCACCAAACAGGTCATCCCGTATGCTTAGGCCGGAGCTTCAGCATAGGCACTAGGCATCTTTGCCGCAACCATGGTGAACCTAAATTGTGATAAAGATGCCTCCACTACGCTACGGCATGACAAAAACGAAGACAAGTAGTGCCAGAAAAAATGACTTCCCTTTATTTAAAAGCTTTTTCCTTAGTGAACAAAGGTATCTTTTTCCATATGTGAAGGCAGTTTGATATATTGGTATGTTTAACCATCATCCCGAGCTACATGAACAAGCAAGCTTACTGGCGAACAAATATTCGCTATCTCCTTATTCTTTTATCCATTTGGTTTGGTGTTTCCTATGGGGCAGGCATTCTCTTTGTCGACCAACTCAATAATTTTAGAATAGGTGGATTCAAACTTGGCTTCTGGTTCGCGCAACAAGGGTCTATCTATGTTTTTGTAATTCTCATTTTTGTCTATGTCAGACTCATGAACAAGCTGGACAAAAAGCACGATGTTGACGAAATATAGATAATGATGGATATACAAACCTGGACATATATTATTGTTGGAATCACCTTTGCCATTTACATAGGCATCGCGATATGGTCAACTGCAAGTACAACAAGTGACTTTTATGTAGCTGGTGGCGGGATTTCGCCTCTAGCCAATGGCATGGCCACAGCGGCCGATTGGATGTCTGCTGCCTCTTTTATTTCCATGGCCGGACTCATTTCATTTATGGGCTACGATGGAGCCGTGTACCTTATGGGATGGACAGGAGGGTATGTGTTGCTCGCTTTATTATTAGCCCCCTATTTAAGAAAATTG
>CAYGNU010000286.1:4743-6336 GCA_964351175.1 uncultured Roseivirgaceae bacterium
CCGCCCGCGGCCCCCCCCATGACACTAAAGTCCGAGACTGCCCGCCGCCTGAGGATAATGGTGATCGCTATTATTCCAATGTTGCCAGAACGGTAGCTGTAATTTGTGCCATCATCGTTTCCTTTACATATGTAGCCGGTCAGATGCGAGGTGTAGGTGTTGTTTTCGCACGATTTCTTGAAGTAGATGTAGAGACCGGAGTTTATATCGGAATGATCATCGTCTTGTTTTATGCCACTTTGGGTGGAATGAAAGGGGTAACCTACACACAAGTGGCGCAATATTGCATTTTGATTTTTGCATTCATGGTGCCTGCTTTTTTCATATCGTTTCAATTGACTGGTAATATCATTCCTCAGTTAGGATTTGGCGGAACAGTATCAGACGGCACTTATCTCTTGGATAAACTTGACGGCCTTCATAAAGAATTGGGTTTTTCGGTATATACTGAAGGCTCAAAATCTATGATCGATGTGTTTTGCATCACACTAGCGCTGATGGTAGGTACCGCAGGTTTACCCCATGTAATAGTCCGTTTTTTTACCGTAGCCAAGGTGAAAGATGCGCGACTGTCAGCAGGGTGGGCACTTTTGCTCATTGCCATACTTTATACTACGGCACCGGCCATAGCTGTATTTGCAAGAACCAATCTTATCCAAACTGTGTCCAATCAGGATTATGATTCTGTTCCACAATGGTTTACCAACTGGGAAAAAACAGGCCTCATCGCTTTTGATGATAAAAATGCTGATGGAAAAATTCAGTACGTTGGCAATAAGGAAATAAATGAACTTACTATAGATCAGGATATTATGGTGCTGGCAAACCCTGAGATAGCCAATCTTCCAAACTGGGTAATTGCCTTGGTCGCAGCAGGTGGTTTAGCGGCTGCACTTTCTACAGCGGCTGGCCTACTTCTGGTCATATCAGCCAGCATTTCACACGATTTGATTAAGAAACAAATAAAACCAGATATCTCAGAAAAAGGAGAATTGATTTGGGCGCGTCTAGGAGCTGTCATTGCTGGGGTCATTGCCGGATATTTTGGCATCAATCCACCTGGCTTTGTGGCCGCGGTAGTAGCATTAGCTTTCGGCCTTGCTGCAGCCTCATTCTTCCCGGCCATTATACTTGGTATTTTCGATAAGCGAATGAACAAAGAGGGTGCCATTGCAGGCATGGTAGTGGGCATGTTGCTGATGCTTTTCTATATGATGAAATTCAAGCTTGGATTCTTTGGTGGAGGTGACCAATCGGGATGGTGGTTTGGCATCTCTCCCGAAGGTTTTGGAAGCATTGCCATGGTGGTGAATTTTACTATCTCCTTCTCACTTTCAAGATTTTTTCCTGCACCCCCAGCAGATGTTCAAGAAATAGTGGAGAACATCCGTTTCCCCAGAGGTGCTGGACAGGCAACACATCATTGATGAAATAATAATTATCAATTAGATTAGCAAAAAAACATTAGCGATATAGCAGAACTTCTGTTATCCTGATGTTGTACAGCATTGAGGAATGCGTACTAGTAAACTATTTATACTTGTTGATATTAATGGGAAGTACAATTTTAACGAATAACATAACTTAGAATTA
>CAYGNU010000287.1:0-6313 GCA_964351175.1 uncultured Roseivirgaceae bacterium
GTATTAACCCAGGTGGACCCAATGGCGGATCAGCAACGCAATATTTTGTTGGAGACTTTAACGGAAAGACCTTCACACCACAAGATGAGGAAACCCGATGGATTGATTTAGGGAGGGATAATTATGCTGGTGTTACATGGTCAAATATCTCGCAAGAGGATGGAAGGGTCTTGTTTTTAGGCTGGATGAGTAATTGGAATTATGCTCAAGTGGTGCCTACAGAAAAATGGCGTAGTGCCATGACCGTAGCAAGAACCTTCGAATTGTATGACGAGGGAGATAAAAAACTCTTGGCTACTTATCCTGTAAAAGAATTGAACAGTTTAAGAGAAGAGTCTGTCACTATTGAGCCTACTTCAGGAGAGTCAGTTTCAATCATGACAAATGGTTTTGAATTAGCAGATATGGACTTGTCGATTTCATCAGAAGAAGTATTAGGATCTTTTGAGATGCAATTCTATAATAATCAGGGTGATACATTAAGGTTTGGCTATGCTACTGAGACTGCAAGTTTTTATCTCAATAGAGATGACGCTGGGGACAATCTATTTTCTGATACCTTCAATGGAGATCAGTTGGCACCTTTCAGCATTTCGACTAAAACTATAGCGCTTCGTATTTTACAAGATGTAGGCTCGGTGGAGATATTTGTAAACAATGGTCAACTAGCTATGACGTCCTTATACTTCCCTAAAGAACCATTTAATAATGCTCGAATTGTAACAAAAAACCCTCAACCGATAACGGCTGAGGGAAAAATATATAAGTTAAAAGGGATTTGGAAATAGGGGACTTTAATAGTCTCCTAATGTTTCTTCCAATTGCCCTAGAGCGTTTGCTAATTCTTCGTCACTTGGAGGGATACCATGCCATTTGTGCGTGCCAACCATAAAGTCGACACCAAAGCCCATTTCTGTATGCATTAAGTTAAGGATTGGTAGGCCTTTACCAGTCAGGCTTTTAGCCTCTTCAATGCTATTAATCAAAGCTTCCATATCATTGCCTTTACTTTCTATCACTTTCCAACCAAAGGCTTCCCATTTAGCTCTTAAGTTTCCAAGGCTCATTACTTCTTCCGTTGATCCATCTATTTGCTGTCTATTAAAATCAATAGTAGCTACAATGTTATCAACCTTATGGTGTGCCGCATACATGGCCGCTTCCCAAACTTGCCCCTCGTCTTGCTCTCCGTCACCCATTAGTACGAAAACAAGATTATTATCATTGTTCAATTTCTTGGCCTGAGCAGCGCCAATGGCAGCTGATAAACCTTGTCCTAATGAACCAGAGGCGATACGGATACCAGGTAAATCTTCTTCCGTAGCCGGGTGACCTTGAAGTCTAGTGTTTAATTTTCTGAAAGTGGCCAATTCATCAACAGAAAAATATCCGCTTCTGGCTAGCACACTATACCATACTGGAGAAATGTGACCGTTAGACAGGAAGAATAGATCCTCTCCAGCACCATTCATATTAAATGATTTGTCGTGTTTCAAAATATGAAAATACATAGCAACAAAGTACTCTGTACAGCCTAAAGAACCACCAATATGGCCCGACTGTACAGCATGTACCATTCTGATGATGTCTCTTCTTACTTGAGAAGCTATATTTTTTAATTCTGGAATGTTAGGAGTAGTGCTCATCGATAATTGTTTATTCATGCGAATTTAAAAATTATCAGTGAAGTAGGAGAGTATTATTGAAAAAAAGCACCAAGAAGTATAGCCGGCAATAGTGTTATACTCTGCTGCCGAAGATTTCTTAGGAAGTTGATTTTGGGTCAATCAACTTTAATTTACATAAAACACCCACCTAACCTCTCTTAAGGGAAGATTTTCTTCAGATAGTTTTATTAAAACCTATATAATAAGAAATGTCCCCTTAAGGAGACGATAGGGGTGTTATTGAACTCGTGCTACTTCAATATCTGAGCAGTGTGATCTTTGGTTTTTACTTTACCAATAACCTCTTCAATTTTACCTTCTTCATCAATCAAAAAAGTTGTTCGAGCAGTCCCCATGTATTTACGGCCATACATTGATTTCTCAACCCAGGTACCATATTTCTCATGGATCTGTTTTTCAGTATCTGCCAATAACTTAAAAGGCAAACTCTGCTTTTCTATAAATTTCTGATGTGATTTTTCTGTATCCGTACTAACACCTAACACCTCATATCCAGCTGCTTGAAGTGCCTCATAATTATCTCTCAAATTACAAGACTCTGCAGTGCAGCCTGGAGTATTATCTTTTGGATAAAAATATAAAACTACTTTTTTACCCTTGTAGTCTTTCAATGATACTGAATTTCCATCTTGATCATTTACATTAAAATCTGGTGCTTTGTCACCTGCTTCTAAAGCCATAGTTAATTAATTTAATTGATTAGAATATTCTGTTGTGTTTCCCTGATTGTCTCTGACAACCAGTTTAACAACTCCTTCAAAGGGTTTGTTATCATTCAATTTTTCTGACCATATAAGCGCCCTTTTACTATCATAATTCATTAAAACCCATTCGTTGTTTACATAACAATTGAAAGATTTGATCCCTGAAAGGTCATCGCCAATTTTGAATCTCAGACTGTTAGAGTTTAAGGTCAGGGGAGTGATTGTGGGAGGTACAGAGTCTTGCAATATGGAGTACTTTCCAAAGCTCCTTGTCCAAAAGCTTACTTTATCGGCTTCCCAACTTCCGCCTTCAAAACTTTTGTACCCATTGTCATAGATGTAGTAAACGGCAAATTGATCTTTTGCATAATGCTGCTGCGGCTTTAATGTTACCTTAATTGACTTTCTCAGTGGTACGTAAGAGCTTCCTATTTCAAAGTACTCCTGCTTGGCAATAGTATCTAATTTGTAGTCAGTTTTTAAATACAATGTGTCAAATAAAGAATTTGTAGGGAAGTAGATATCTAAATGCTTATCGTAATATTTATAATCCATTTCATGAGGCACCTTATCCTTGAAATTATAGGTTTTGAAGGACTTATCTACTTGCAATACTTTTGGTATTTCCTTGCGCATATCATGAAGGTAAATACCGGTATTATTAATGAAATAGTCAGGAACAGTTGATGTTCCATTAAGTACTACACCATTTTCAGTTTGTTCTTTTGGTACTTTATATACAAAAGTATTTTCAATAACGTCAATATCATATTTCAGATTATCATAGGTATAAAGTGACTCTGGGAAATCCTTGCCTATAATTTTGAAAGTCAGCATACTTTCATTTTCATAAGTATCCGTCATCTTAATGGTGACGAGAAGTTCTTGACCAACATTAACATTGATTCTTCCATTATTTTTATCCGTGGTGTAGAAATTTAGTTTATTACCATCATCGATATAAAGTTTATGATATCTGGTTCCAGTAAAATGGAGATTTTCATAACTCATATGTTTAAGTATGTTTCTTTGCTCACTAAAGGAGAAAGACTGGATATCATAGGCATATACCAACTCACCATTGATGTCCATTTCCAAAGTGTTAATACCGCACCTGAATCTTGAATTATCAAGTTTGTCATAGGCAAAGAGCTGGATGCCTATTTCCCCTTTGGCTGTAATGGGCTGGTCAATCACATAATTATTACCTACTCGCCTAACATCATAGGTCATTTGACCAAATTGGCCACTAACCCTTGAATTTTTATTAAGGGTGGTGACTGCTATTTTTTCTGCCAAAGGAGGGGTATGGTCCAATATTTCTTCAAACCCATAATTAAGTGGATTCAGAGGGTTTTGGTATGCGTCTCTTATATCATAATGTAAATGCGGTCCACCTGACGAACCACTGTTGCCAGAATAAGCGATGATATCACCTTTTTGAACAGGAAAGAGACCTTTTTTGATCATCAAATTTTGTTCAAAGCTTTTCGACTCATATTGCTGTGTACGGATATAACTGGCCAATTTGCCGTTGATTCTATCCAAATGAGCATAAACCGTTGTATGACCATTTGGGTGCAGAATATATATGGCATTCCCATATCCTGAGTTAGAAACGGCTACACGAGAAACATACCCATCGGCAGAAGCATACACTGGAAGACCAATGCGTCCTTCTGTTCTAATATCAATACCAGTGTGAAAATGGGTAGACCTTAACTCACCCATCGTGCCAGCCAGTGTATTACGCTCTCCTGGCTTAATGGGAAACATATAATAAGATTCCTCAGCAACCTTTTTTGGTGCTAACTGACCTAAAGCAGTAAAAAATGACAGTGACCCAACTATAAAAATTAAATTACTTGATATGTACCTCCAGCAGTTTTTCATCCTCTATATATCCTTCTAATTTTTGACCAATGGCAATTGGCCCAACACCTTTTGGTGTTCCTGTAAATATTAAATCTCCTTTCTTCAAAGTAAAGAACTTTGAAAGGTATGACACCATATAATTGAAATTGAATAGCATCATGCCTGTATTTCCCTCTTGCTTAACTTCCCCATCTACTTTTAAAGAGAAATTGATATCGTTTAAATCTTTAAACTTTTCTATAGCCATAAAATTAGAAATGGGTGCGGATCCATCAAACCCTTTAGCAATTGCCCATGGCAGTCCTTTTTCTTTAGCTTTTTGTTGCAGATCTCTTGCCGTAAAATCTATGCCGATACCTATCTCAGTATAATATTTATGGGCAAATTTCTCATCAATATTTTTACCGACTTTACAAATTTTGAGCACCAACTCAATTTCATGATGGATATCCTTTGAATAATCAGGAAAATAAAAATGGGCGCCATTTTTTAATAAGGCTGAATCAGGCTTTGTAAAAATGACAGGTTCATCCGGCTTTTCATTATTCAACTCCTTGATATGTTCAGCATAATTGCGACCTATGGCTAATATTTTCATATGAAAAATTTAAATTCTATTTTAAATAAACAATACAGCATTCAGATGTTACTGATTCAAAGTATTTTTCATAAAATTGATGAATCTTTTCTGAACATAAAACTAGTAACCATGAATAGTAAAATTATTTCTATCCTAATTATTTGTCTTCTCGTTTTTAGCTGTTCAACAGTTCCATTGACCGGTAGGAGACAACTCAGCTTGGTGCCTAATTCAGAACTGCTACCAATGAGCTTTGATCAATATAAGACGGTAATGAATGAAAGCAAAATGTCTTCTAATGCGGAATACAATAGAATGGTGAAGAATGTAGGAGCTAAGATTTCTATGGCCGTTGATACCTATATGCGTCAAAATGGGATGGCATCTCAGTTAGAGGGGTATTCATGGGAGTTTAATGTGATAGAAGAGAATACAGTCAATGCCTGGTGTATGCCAGGTGGCAAAGTAGCTTTTTATACAGGTATAATGCCTATTTGTGAAGATGAAGCAGGGGTGGCCGTTGTTATGGGGCATGAGGTGGCACACGCAATAGCCAATCATGGAAGTGAAAGAATGAGTCAAGGACTTGTGGCTAATGGACTATTAGGGGGCGCTTCTGCTGCCTTAGGTCAAAACCCGACATTGACTAATCAAATACTACTACAGTCGATAGGAATGGGATCGCAGATTGGGATGCTCAAATTTTCAAGAACACATGAGTCAGAGGCAGATAAAATGGGATTGGTATTTATGGCTATGGCAGGTTATGATCCAAGAGAGGCTCCTAAATTTTGGGAAAGAATGAATGCCAATAGTGGCGGCAGCAGACCTCCTGAGTTTTTATCTACTCACCCTAATCCAGAAACTAGGATAGCTGATTTAAATGCTCAGATGCCAGAGGCACTGAAGTATTATAAGAAGTAGTATTCTTCACTTGAAGTTTAACAGAAGAGGTGATAAGCAGGAATAACTTTAAAATTTCCTGCTATCTTAAAATTTACATCTTCATATTCCTCAGCTTAATCTCGGTCAACTTTCTTTTGGTGTCTTGGGGAAAGTCACCATTCATCATCCAATTGTAGTAATTGGGTTCTTTTTCTAGTACTTCTGCAACAGGAACCATCCTATGCTTACCAAAATTAAAGACTTCCTGTCCATCATTATTTAGTACCATGCGACAGGCCAAAACCACCATATTTGATGAAGTAAGCTCATGTAGAACAGACATATCGTTTTTAATAGTACCAATCGTTTTGCCAAGGTTATCAACCATTTCCAGTCCTTCATATTTAATAACCTGAGCTTCTAAAACATCTAACGTAGCCAGTGTATCGGCTTCAGCACTATGTGCATTGTCCAGACTTTTATCACAGTAAAATTTGTAAGCTGCTGATAGCGTTCTTTTCTCCATCATATGGAAGATCGTTTGGGCATCAATCAACTTTCGAGTACAGGAGGGAGCGGCG
>CAYGNU010000288.1:0-3233 GCA_964351175.1 uncultured Roseivirgaceae bacterium
ACGACTGTAAAGTGCCTGTTGAAATGCTACTTTCAGATAGAGAGAATCGATTTAAGATTGCTGTTAATATCTTGAACATAGGTAGAATAAAACTTTGTGTCGCTGCTGTTGGCGGTAGCAAGGGAATAATTAGCAATGCTGTAAATTATTCTAATGAGCGTAAGCAGTTCGGAACATCTATTTCAAACTTTGGAGCTATTAAATACAAGATAGCCCAAATGACAACACAAGTATTTGCATCAGAGTCTGCACACTACAGGGCAGGTCAAAATATTGATGATGCTTATGATTCTTTAGTTGCCAGTGGAATGGAAGAGGCTGAAGCTAAGTTAAAATCTGTAGAGGAATTTGCCATAGAATGTGCCATTTTGAAAGTACACGGATCAGAAGTACTCGATTATTGCGCAGATGAAGGGGTTCAAATTTATGGAGGCATGGGATTCTCTGCCGAAAGCCCAATGGATAGAGCATACAGAGATGCAAGAATCAACAGAATTTTTGAAGGAACTAATGAAATCAATAGAATGCTTTGCATTGACATGTTGATGAAAAGAGCTATGAAAGGAAGCATTGATTTGATGTCTCCAGCTATGGCGGTTCAAAAGGAGTTAATGTCTATTCCTGATTTTGGAGCTTCAGATAGTGATGAGCTATTTGCGAAAGAGAAGAAGGCGCTTATCAACCTTAAGAAGGCTGGTTTAATGGTTGCTGGAGCGGCAGTTCAAAAGTTCATGCAGAAGTTGGGTGAAGAGCAGGAGATTTTAATGAACATGGCAGACATGCTTATTGAAGGTTATGTTGCTGAATCATGTTTACTAAGAGTTGAAAAATTAGTTGATCAGAGAGGTGAAGAAGCAGTGGCACCGCAGATCGATATGATGAGAGTCTACTTACACGAAGCTATTGAAAAGGCCGCTTCTGCTGGTAGAGAAGCAATTAACTCTTTTGCTTCAGGCGATGAGCAACGTATGATGCTGATGGGATTAAAGAGGTTTACTAAAGTAGAGCCGATGAATCTTAAGGATGCAAGAAGAAGAATAGCGGATCATGTAATTGCTAAGAATGAATATCCTTTTTAATTAATACACTAGTTTAATCTAATGACCCAGTTTCCAATTGTTGGAAACTGGGTTTTTTATTTCGATAAATCTATGCAGTAAACTTCTTGTTGTAAAATCTTTCAGGTCTTCTCATGCGTTCGATAGTTATGCGTAAGTATGTTTCATCTGCACTAACCTCCAAATGATTGGTTAACGGCTTTGTGGTAACAGTTTTATCTAAATTTGTTACACTGAAAATTGAAATAAGGCTGAGAAACGCTATTAAATTTTTCATAACTTCTGTTCTTTAAATTAAACATTGGTTTATTGTCGTTTAACAATAGCCAGTAAAACAACTGCCGTGCCAAAAACACCAAAAACATATCAAATTGTTGGTTTGCAGTGCTTTATCTATGCGATAGTTTTATCTTTTGTTATGATTTTTTCTAGTTGTAAGACTGAACGTGTAAGGGAAAAACAGGAAAAAGATCAGAGCGAATTATTAAGTTCTGTTATAGTCAAGAGAAGTGATGTTGACTATGCATTGATTTTAGTGTCAGATTCTATGACAAGGAGTTTGACATTTTATAAGCACAAAGACTCCACCAATTATCGTCATTTGAATTATCAATTCTACTATAAAAATAACGTACAAATTAAGGAAGAGCTTTATTATCTTAACGAATTATGGTCGGTAGCCGCAGACAGTATTTCATTGGAAATATCTTCGATAATGGTAGGTTATCCTTTACAATATAAAGATGTACTGCATAATCAAATCTTGGCATTCAAAGATTCTCCTGAGTGGAAAGAGATGCAACAAGAAGGAGTACTACAGAATTATCAATTGATGAGAGATATCATGAAGAAGGAAAAAGTATTTTATCCTTTGGACAGCTTATTGGAGAAGAGAGGCTTTATGATTCAAGGTTTTGCAACCGAAAAACATGGATATGTTCCCGATGTAGTACTTAAAAATTCAGGGTTTGATGAAACCCTGAAAATACCAGTTCCATTTATGGTTTGGATTAATATTGAGAAATATAGAAACTAATTGAGTTAGTTTCTTACTAACTCATGTCGCATATTTTGGATATAGTTTTTTAGTGCACCTTGCCAGGTTTTTGCAGGATCCCATTTTTTACCAATAAAGACATTTTGTGAATATATATGCTTAATGTAGAACTTATAAACACTTGTATTTAAGGTGTGAGTCTCAACCTGTGTCTGTCCATTTTCAATAACTTCACTAACATAAGCAGTCTGACTTTCTCCTAAAGGATATTCAAGAAGGTTGCGCACGCTTTCCACCGTTGAATGACTGTAGTAAAGAACATATTGATACCCATTTGACCGCAATTCTTTTTCATCAGAACCTAAAGGAACAATACCCCATTTATACGGATAATCAGCCATAACTTTTGCAATCTCACTTGAATCAGCAAACTGGGGGATTGCTAACGTTTCTGAGGCAAAGTTCAAGTCATAAAAATCAGATCTTCGCTTTTTTATAACTTCTACCATTTCACCAAACTCTGGTGTTTCAATAATCAAGAGGTTGGTTCTTTCAAGTTTAGAGTTTGCTGCTTTTCTATAAACATCCTCCATCATGCTTGATAAATCCTTGCCATCTATTTTCCAAGCATTCTGATTTGATTCAATTAGAAATTGGCGATCGGTTAATTTTAAAAGAATCAAACGATAAAAATCGCCATCGGTCAAAAGAAAAGCCGCATGCTTTATATCTCTATCATCAAACGCATCTAAAAAACCATGATAAGATTCATAGCCGCTTAGCAAATCATCAAAATGATAATATGCCACAGCATCAATACCTGATTTCACCATCCCTTTCTGAACAACGTCAGCAGAACTTTTCCATTCGGGACGAATCCCAGATTTAGGATCATTTAGTGTTTTTACAATTACGACTGTTTTTGTAGATAATATATCTTCTGGTAATTGATCAATAAATTTTAGGGACTCAAGTCTTTCATTAATAACTGCCTCTTGTGCTTGGACAAGTGCTATAGAACAAAAAACCAGTATAAATATTAATAATGACTTGAGTTTATGCATGCAATAAGAACGTGAAACGGCACATTTAATTATCAAAAGCTACTTAAACAGCAAAAATTTGACTTTTATCTTTGAAGGCTTTGAATTCAAGGGCATTGCCACATGGGTCGAGAA
>CAYGNU010000288.1:3243-5554 GCA_964351175.1 uncultured Roseivirgaceae bacterium
AAAGAACATTGTAGCCTGCTCTCCAGGAAGTCCTTTAAATCTTATATGTGGCTCAATTATAAATTTTATACCTTTTTCAGTTAGCTTTTGGCTAAGGGCTTCCCATTGATCCATTTCCAGAATAACTCCAAAATGTTTTACAGGTACTGAATCACCATCTACTTTGTTGGTTGTGGCAATTCCTACTTCTTCAGGAGCTAGGTGCGCTACGACTTGATGACCGAAAAAATCAAAATCAATCCACTGATCTGAGCTACGCCCAGTTTTACAGCCTATTACATTAACATAAAATTCGCGGGCTTCCTCTAAGTTGTCAACAGGAAATGCCAAGTGAAATGGTTGAATCATATTTTATAGTGTTATTCAAATATTCCTACGAATATACCATCTTCTCTTTTCTCAACCGAATACGTTGACAAATCATCCGTACGGTTTTCACATTCTGTACCATGTTTGAGATTAAAACGGTAATTGTGCCACGGGCAGATTATCTCTCCTAAATAGTTGATCTTTCCTTTGCTCAAAGATTCTCCATTATGAGGGCATTTGTCATCTGTTGCATAGTAATCATTATTATGTCTGGTCAAACAAAGCTTCCTATTTCCAATCTGTAGTAACACAGCATGCTGCGGTTTAATGGTTTGATTAGCCATCTCATCTGAGTCAAAGACTTTATACCATTTCATAATTGGACATTTCTAGATTCTTTGGTCATATTCGTCAGGCTGTGAATTTATTGAATATTAGATGTAAAAAACACCATTACTTTAGGTATTTCCATTCATTTATAACGCCATCAATACTAATTGTAAAAAATACAATAAAAGGAGGTATATTCAATTTTGATCAGACTTAATCATATTATGAAAAAAACATTAACGGTATTACTTTGTGTATTGGCTTTCAGTGCATTCGCCCAAAGCTCATTAAATAAGAAGACAGATGAGTTGGCTGCAGAAGTTGAGAAAAAAATGATAGAATGGAGGAGGGATTTCCATGAGCACCCTGAATTATCTAATCGAGAATTTAAAACAGCAGAGAAAATAGCTGCTCATCTTAAATCTCTTGGACTTGAGGTCGAAACTGGCGTAGCTAAAACAGGCGTTGTAGGAATATTAAAGGGTGGAAAACCAGGCCCAGTTATTGGCCTAAGGGCAGACATTGATGCCTTACCCGTAACGGAAAGGGTGCCAATTCCATTTGCATCAAAAGTAACGTCTACTTATAATAATATTGAAACGGGTGTTATGCACGCTTGTGGTCATGATACTCACATCGCTATATTAATGGCTACTGCGGAGGTATTATCTAAGGTGAAAGCTGACTTGAAGGGGACTGTTAAATTCATCTTTCAACCAGCTGAAGAAGGTGCACCAATAGGCGAAGAAGGAGGGGCTAAATTGATGGTGAAAGAAGGAGTTTTAAAGAATCCGGATGTTGATGTAATATTTGGACTTCACATTGATGCAGATACTTATGCTGGAAAAATTACTTATAAACCTGGAGGTACCCTAGCCGCTTCTGACCGCTTCGTCATTAAAGTTAAAGGTCAACAAGCTCATGGATCTGCCCCATGGAATTCTGTCGATCCAATAGTAACTGCAGCACAAATTATTAATGGTTTACAAACTGTGGTCAGTAGACAAACCGAACTTACTAAAGAGGCGGCTGTAGTATCAGTGGGTATGATTCGTGGAGGGGTTAGAAATAATATTATTCCAGAGGAAGTGGAAATGATAGGTACAATTAGAACACTTGATACAGAAATGCAAAAAAAGGTTCATGCTAATATTATTCGCACTGCCACAAAAATAGCCGAAAGTCAAGGTGCTACAGCAGAGGTCGATATCCAAATTGGTTATCCTGTTACTTATAATGACCCGGCATTAACGAGTAAAATGTTACCCTCTTTGAATAAAGCTGCAGGAAAAGATAATGTCTTACTAGTAAACGCCATTACTGGTGCTGAAGACTTTTCATTTTTTCAGCAAGTTGTACCGGGGCTTTTCTTTTTCGTGGGTTGTAGACCTCTTGATGACAAGGGTCCTGGTGAAAGGCTTGGAGATCACCATACTCCAGATTTTTATGTTGACGAGTCAGGACTATTGACTGGATTAAGAGCAATGCTTAACGTTACTGTGGATTACATGGAAATGAAAAAATAAATGTTAAAGCTTTACCAAGAGCCCTTTATCCAAGAAATTCAAGACGAACTTTTTAAGGATAAAGGGCTTCGTGTTTTTATTAAAAGAGAGGATGTTATCCACACTTTTGTTTCTGGCAATAAATGGAGAAAACTTAAGTACAATTT
>CAYGNU010000288.1:5564-6311 GCA_964351175.1 uncultured Roseivirgaceae bacterium
GATAAACTCTTAACGTTTGGCGGAGCGTATTCCAATCACATTTATGCTACTGCGGCAGCCGCAAAAGAGGAAGGGTTCAATTCCATAGGGATCATTCGGGGAGATGAACTTAAAACGAAATCACTCAACAAAACACTTTCTTTTGCAAAGAGAGAAGGCATGAACTTAGTTTTTGTTGATAGAGACTCTTACAGAAGAAAGACAGATGAAGCTTTTATTAAGCATTTAGAGCAAGAGTATGGAAAGTTTTATCTAATCCCAGAAGGCGGAACGAATAACCTAGCAATAAGGGGGTGTGAGGAAATAATTAATGAGAAAACTAAGGACTTCAATTATGTCTGCTGTTCAGTAGGCACAGGAGGAACAATTTCTGGAATTATCTCAGCTGTGAATTCAGAGCAACAAGTCCTAGGATTTGCTGCACTTAAGGGAGACTTTCTTAAGCTTGATATACAGCAACTGCTTTCCAATTATGCGAATAAGGACTTTGATAACTGGTCAATCAACCAAGATTACCATTTTGGTGGTTATGCAAAAACTAATGCTGAACTAATGGAATTTATAGCTCGGTTTGAGTTACAGCATGGTGTTCTATTAGACCAAGTTTATACAGGTAAAATGATGTTCGGGATTTATGATTTGGCCAGAACAAATAAGTTCAAACGAGGATCAAAGATTCTTGCTATTCATACAGGAGGCTTACAAGGTAAAATGACTACTTCCTCTTGACAGAGGTTAGCCATGCCC
>CAYGNU010000289.1:0-6286 GCA_964351175.1 uncultured Roseivirgaceae bacterium
ATTAATAAACCAACAATAGTAACTGCAACGCTGGCAAATACTAGAATTTTAAAATCCGGGCTAATCGCAGTTGCGGATACATTATCGAATCCACCTAATGCAGCATACTCAACAAAAAGAAATACCCATCCAAAAAATAACCAAATCACTCCGAAAGGGATGATTCTACCGATATTTCTTTTAATTATTGGAGAAAGTGAATTAAACATTTTGCTACTATTGACCTAATTGCATGACCAACATAACAATTATTCATGTTATGAAAAACATTTAACTAACTGAATGATAAGTTATTGCATTTCATTGAAAAGTGAATTATTGCTCCTTCAAACTATCTACTGGGTTAGCCTTAATTACTTTTTGAGCATGATAGCTTAATGTAATCAATGTAATTAGAATACTTGCCAAAGCAGCGATAATAAGATTGAACCAATCAAAATCAGTTCTGAAAGCAAAATTATCTAACCACATAGTACCGAAATACCAGGAAAAACCTGCTGCTATGACAAAAGCCATAGCTGACAGCTTTATAAAATCATGAATTAGTGTATAATAAAGTTTAAAGGAGTTTGCTCCTAATACTTTCCTTATGCCTATCTCCTTTGTTCTTTGTAAAGCGGTAAATGAAACCAAGCCAAACAGCCCTAAACATGACACAAAAATGATAAGGATTGAGCCGAAAACTAACAGATTATAGAGCCGATCTTCTTTACCCAATAGCGAATCCAACTGTTCATCCATAAAGGTGTATTCAAACGGATAAGTTGGTTCATAGCTTTTCCATAGCATTGCTATTTTCTCTATTACCTCTGCCTGATTTTGATTGGATACTCGAATACCCATATACCTTCGTCCACCATTATAATAGGAAATGGTTAAACTCTTTAATGGATCTGTTGCTGAACCCATTGAAAAATTATTCACCACACCAATTATCGTACGTTTCTCGTCATCCTCAGGAAATCTAAAACGAGCCCCTACAACCTCCTGAGTTGTATAACCAAGGTAATTAGCCTGATATTTATTGATAAGAACACTTTTATAATTACTATCAGCCTCAATAAATGTTCGGCCAGATAATAGTTCTATGCCCATGGTCTCGAGGTAGTTATCGCTGACTTCCATTAATTGTGTTGGTATGGATTCGAATTCGCCATTGGCCTTTTCTACCATATAACTGAACTCATTTAGCCCACTCATAGGAGTATCATTCATGCGTGTAACATTTTCAACTCCAGCTATATTTGACACATCTTGTTGAAATGCCTTTATCTTACTTCTAATAGCCTCATCTCTTAAATCTATAAGGACCAAATTGTCCTTATCAAAGCCAATATCCCGATGTCTTGCAAACACCACCTGATCGATAACTACTAGTGTGCATATAATCAGTGATAATGAAATGACTTGCTGAAACATCACGAGTCCTTTTCTTACAGACAAATTATTAGATCCACTATCCGTCAACCCTCCTTTCAGAACCTTAGCTGCCTCTAATGAAGAAATATGGAATGCAGGATAAACTCCAGATATAATACCTACAACAACCCCAATACACAGAATTATCAATAAGGTTAAAGGTTTATCCAAAAAATTAAGTGTTAGGTTCTGCCCCACAAGTTGGTTGAATGTTGGCAGTATGGCTATAATAAATGAAATGGAGATCAAAGAAGCTATTAATGCCGTTAATACAGATTCTGAAATGAACTGAAAGCTCAAACTTTGTTTACTTGCTCCCAATGCTTTTCTCACCCCAACTTCCTTAGCTCTAGATAATGATTTACTTAATGCAAGGTTTGTATAGTTAAAGCACGCCACAATTAGAAGAAAAGCCCCTACTACAATAAAAACATATACATTCTGTAAACTGCCGTGTGCATAAGGCTCCCAGATATATTCAGGGGCTAGGTGCAAACTTGTTAGAGGTTGAAAGATAACGTCTGCAGTACCATTGAGTCTATCGAAGGTCTGCTTCATGTACTTTTCGAAAAACGGCAGCCAGTTATTATTTACATCTGAGGGCTTAAATTCCGGAGTTGTTCTTACATAGGTATAAACATGTGCCCCGTACCACCAATCTGCGGCATATTGATAATTAAAATATGTGTTGTAAGAAATTAATATGTCAAATGGTAGATAAGTTGGTTTATCAATATCAGCAAAGATACCTGTGACAACAGCCTCTTCACCTTCTTCAAGCTTTAATAGCTTACCAAGTGCCGTTTCGCCACCAAATATATTGTTGGCCATTGACTCTGAGATAACTATACTTTTAGGCTCTTTGAGGGCTGTAGAAGAATCGCCAGCAATTAAGGGTAAACGAAAAACTTCAAAAAATGAACTATCTACTACAAATGCATTTTTTGAGGTTACATAATCTTCCTCATCCCATATCAATCCCTCATGCACCTGTAAGCCATTATACCCAACCAATCTCACAGAAGATTTGATACCAGGGTATTCTCGAACCAGCGCTGCACCTATCGGCCTCGGCACATTAGAATATATGTCTCGGTGTCCATCTAGTGTAAAATCCGCTGCCAATCTATAAACGTTCTCAGATTGATCAATGTGATCATCAAAACTCAACTCATAAGAAACATATAGAAAAATCAAGAATGAAAAACTGATTCCCAGTGTTAGACCAATGATATTAATAAAGGTATATGCCCGATCTTTGAGCATGTTTCTGAAAGCGACTTTTATGAAATTGAACTTCATTCTATTTAACAGTTTTTGGTTCTGACTTACTGCAATAAAAGAGTAATCAAAAGTCTTAAAAGACTTAAAAATAATTTGAGACCAAATATTTTTTATCTTAAAAGTGGCATTTAGGCTTCCTCATTACGTTTTTGGAAATTTCTTTTGAACTGAGTTGGAGTAAGGCCAGTACGCTCTTTAAATATTCTATTGAATGAAGCTTTAGAATTAAATCCAGACTGATAGGCCAGCTCCATGATAGTAGCTTGAGTATCCCTAGTATCAGATATCACTAATTTCTTAAACTCATCCATTCTATAGTCATTAACAAAATCATTAAAGTTCTTACCGAGATTAGTATTGATGAAGCCAGATAACTCAGGAAGTTTGACTTGAGCTAAGGCTGCAAGATCGTTTAAGGTAAGTTCAGGGCTGAGGTAAGCTTGATCAATTTTCATAATCCTATTAAGCTTCCTTTTCATTTCCTCTTCATAGTTGGCTAGTTCGTGTGACTGTATTTTATCACTATTAGAGGTATTTGATAAGATTGGATGATCTATAAAGAACCCCGACACCATTACAAAATAGACACCAACAGCAACATGAAACATGTTCATTGTATTTGCAGTTTGGCCAACCATTACTGGTAAGGTGAATCTAAATAGTAACAAAGCAATAAGCCCTAGGAAAATTACCTTAAGGTAATACGGGTTATAAGATTGAGTACTACTATTTAATCTTGAAGTTTTATGAATTTCAGAAATACTAAGGCCTATGTATACTGAAAATTGAAATAAATATAACCCCTCAAAGACACCTCCTTGTAACTCTGGTTGAAGGAAATTTAGTAATAACCCCCAAATGAATGGAAGTAAGAAATGCCATAAATCGTTTAATCTTCTTCTGCCTCTTTTATGCTGTAGCTTAGAAAATAGGAAAAAACTTGGCCATATTAATAAGCATAGGACATGGTAAAGCCAAGAATAGAAGGCAATACACCTAAGTAGGATGACAAAAGAAAGACATAAGGAAGCTAGCCCAAAAAAAGACATATCATGGCCATTTCTGCGGAATATGATCATTAAAAAACTAAAAACGAGCAGAAAGCCTGCTAAGGCAATGGATAGTATATCAGAATAATCAAAGATCATAATACTAAATAAGCATAATTGATTTACAACTAAATCATTATTTCAGCTATATACAAAAACAGTAGTTAGATTGGACATCTACCCACTGTTTTATCTAATACTTTTTCTTATTCAAAGCTCAATAATTACCCCTGAGTTTATAATAAAACCATCGGTGGGTGCCCAAATCTGTGGATTTTGAGGTCTAAAATGATCGCTAATATCAAAGTTCTCAAGCTTATGCTGCCTTGTATCAGTAAAGTTTTCAAAATTTGCGTAAACGCTTATGTTTTTAAACTTTCTCATGGCCATAAAACCCATCACCCAATAATGATCAGTTAAGGTTCTATCTGCTCTATACTGACTTCCTGTATAATAGGCTTCATACCCTATCCTCCACTTTCCATGAACTTCGTACACTAACACTGCACCAATACTGTGCTTTGGAGTCAAAGGCTTTTGATCATTGATATTATCATAGTTTAATCGGGTATCTGTATAAGCATAATTAGCAAATAGCTTAAAATCCTTGTAAGCTAATTTTAGATTAGTTTCAATACCTCTTGATTCAAGGCTACCGTCAGCATTTTCAAAGAAATAATCTCCCGAATTGGCCTGATGAAAAACAAGTGCATCAGTCAATTGTGTATAAAAGAAAAGTTGATTAATCGATAATGTAACTTCATTCCCTATCAGCGTTTTGAAATTAATATCATAATTACCTCCAATAGACCTCTCCGCATCTGTTGCGTCCTTATTAATAGGAGCTATATTTTGAAAGGTTAAGTTTTCTGCATCCTCTGTAAAAATCGTAGGTAATTTGTACCCGAGACCACCACCCAGACGCATAGAAATGTTGCTATTTACCTTCTTTAAAATTGAGAGGCGTGGAAGCAGAAATGAACCATAATCCATGGCATAATCCCATCGCAAGCCACTTTCCAGTGCTAATGTGCTTGATAAATCTGTTGTATTTTGAAGAAAACCACCTACCGTCACATTATCATAGTCACGTTCAAAATTTGAGAATTCCTTTTCATCAAAACTATCTGTATAAAGATTTACACCTGTTATCCAGTCACTTTTATCACTGCCAAATGCATATGAAACCTCACTGAATGATGACCATTGTTTCCCTTCAAAAACGAAATTGGGCTCTTCAATTTTTCGATTGAATGAGGTCAGGCTTGATTTTACATTTAAAGATTTATATTCATCAATCTGGTTACTGTATATCAACTGATACGAAACTCGCTCGGATTGATTCTCTTCTGTGAAATTGTAAATTCCATTCTGATCTTCTTCTATCAACTTAATATCTCCGCCAATCCTGTTTTCAATTGTTCCATTGACAGAAAGTCGAAGCGATGAATGATCGTTAAAATAGAAAAAGAAAGATGGGTTTAGAGTCAGACTCCTGATTTGAGGAATATCGCTAAAATCATCATCATTAGAATCATAAGCTTTTTGACGGTTAGCCGAAGCAAAAAGCGTAACTCCAAACTTGTCATTCCTTTTCGCATAAAAGGTATTCAATGTTGTTCCTAGCGCCTGAGTTTGATCTAGCATGATCTTTAATTTAGATTCTTTTTCTGGTGTGATAGTCACTAGATTTACTAAACCGGCAATAGCCCCTCCTCCATATAAGGTGGAGTTACTACCTTTCAAAACTTCTACTTGCTTGAGGTCCAATGGAGGAATCTGCATGATGCTCAACCCACCTGAAAATCCGCCAAATAAAGGCAAACCATCTTTGAGTAACTGTGTGTATCGACCATCTAGACCCTGGATTCTTATACTTTGATTTGCCGAACTTGCGGATGTAATTTGCATTTGAATTCCTGTACTTTCTCTTAGCAGCATGGCTATATTAGTCGACCGCATGATAGCCTTTTCCTCCAACTCCTCAGTGCCAATTGCTTCCACTCTTGTAGGAATATCTTCTATCGTTCTACTGCTTCGTGTTGCGCTGACAATTACCTCCTCCAACTCTTCATCATGATGAAGACCAATTATTAGGGGCTGCTCAATTTCTGATAGGGTTATCCAAATACTTGTAGACTCATAGCCTACAAAGGACGCTTCAATTTGTGTGCGTTCATTTGGAAAATCTGTGATAACCACCTCGCCATTTACATCAGAGATTGCACCTGAATTAACCCCAATTTTTAAAGTAGCTCCCACGAGGGGCTTTTGCGTTTCTAAGTCTACAATTTTTACTTTAAATATATTTTGACCATAACTAAAGTTTATAGTCAATAAGAAAATTATGCCAATAGATAAAGGCCTCATAGTCTAAAGATTATGTGAATAAAATTTAAAAAAATATTAATCGAGAGACTAAATAAACTTTGGAGGATCCCAAATACCAATAACAAATTGATCTGAATTGTAAGCTAACAATTCTGAATAGAAACTTATTAAGCTTATTGTAGGGATGATTTTAAATTCATCAG
>CAYGNU010000290.1:0-6262 GCA_964351175.1 uncultured Roseivirgaceae bacterium
TGCCTATGGTATGGTAATAAGCCAGTCATTTAATGGTGCTGGAGATACTAAAACACCTACGATCATTAATTTCTTCTGCTTTTGGATGTTTGAAGTGCCATTGGCATGGTTGCTATCCAGAACACTTGAATTAGGACCATTGGGTATTTTCTTGGCAATAGCCCTAGCATCATCATTATTTGCTTTTGTGAGTATTGTGATATTTAGAAGGGGAAACTGGAAGACGGTCTCTATTTAAAGTTGAATATTGATCAAATTAAATGCTAGAATAGGGCCATTGTGCCCTATTTTTTTAATACATCTTCACAATTATTATTAAATTGAATAGGGACAAATTTCATAAAAATGAAAAAGCTTATTTATTCCAAGATGCTTTTTATCTGGTTTGCATTATCACTTATCGCATTTAGCGCCTCGTGCCAGGACGAGCAAGGAAACCCGCCTGACGAAATAATAAAATATTATTTTATAGAACTAATAAGTAATCCGAACAAGCCGCAACTCCCGCAAGAACAGGTTGACAGTATTCAGCGTGAGCATATGAAGAATATACATCAGATGGCTGTGGATAAACAGTTGATGCTGGCAGGGCCCTTTGAAACGGGAGGGGGTATTTTTATTGTTAATGTAAAGACTTTAGAAGAGGCAGAAGCTTTAATATCTCGAGATCCTGCAGTGAAAGCAGGTCGTCTACTAACTGAAGTTCGCCCTTGGTATACTACCAAAGGGGCCTTTGGTATTGAATTTACAAGTGATAATTAATTAAGGATTGAGACATGCTAGCCTATCGAAAGTCTAAGGAAGCGCTTTTTTATCCTCTCTGAATAAGAAAGATGATATACCAGACGTACGCCACTAAGAAGAAGAATCCCTCCCATCGGCTGATCACTGGTCTTTTACCTATAACCACAGCAAGGATTAATGCCGTGCTAGAAGTAATGATCATGAAAATGTCTGAGTTGGATATTGAATCATAAGGTATATCCTTAATGGTAGCACTTAACCCTAAAATCCAAAGTAGGTTAAAGATATTGGAGCCAACTACATTACCCACGGCAATATCTGTGTCTTTTTTAAATGCGGCTACCGCTGACGTCACCAATTCGGGTAGAGAGGTTCCAACTGCAATAATTGTAAGTCCAATAAACCTTTCACTCATGCCAAACGATGTTGCCATTTGAATGGCTCCATTCACAACCCAATCACCACCAAAATAAAGGCCAACCATTCCTATCACTATTAATAAAACGGACTTCCCAGTGCTCATTTCTTTATAGTCAGCATTGCTGAATTCGGATTTCTTTTGCTTGGATACAATATAGACGTAACCCATGAAAAGAAAGAAAAAGAATAGCAACATAATACCATCTGAACGACTAATCGCTAATTCTGTAGATTTATTAAAAAGAGATGCGTTTGCTAAAAATCCAACAAGTAGTGTTGCTGTTAGTGAAAAAGGCACTTCAATAAAATAGGTATTTTTTGTGATGGGCAGTGGGTTGATCAATGCTGATATTCCTAAAATCAATAGAATATTGGCGATGTTACTACCTAATACGTTACCAACTCCAATATCAGGAGTATCATTATAGCTGGCTATCAGATTTACCAAAAGCTCTGGCAATGAGGTGCCAAATGAAACTATGGTTAAACCAATAATAATGCTGCTTACATTGAGCTTTTTACCAATAGATGACGCACCATCTACTAAAAGATCAGCTCCTTTAATAAGCAAAACAAAACCAACTACAAAAAGTATGTATATTAACATTTGTATTAAATAGTAACTTCTAAAATAGAATTTTTTTAAAGCAGTTTAATACTTTATTTACTTTTTTTGAAACTACAGATAGCTTTATCTGTTTTGGTCCTTTAACATAGTAACTTATTTTGGCAAACATCAAGTTTGGACTAGCAACGCTATAAATATATGGAAATATTCAACTCATATACCTTGGTTATCATGGCTTCAATGATTGTCATTGTTTCCTATCTTTTTAATATAATTTCATCTAAAACTGGAGTGCCAAGTGTCTTGCTTTTGGTGGGGCTAGGTATGATTTTCAGAGCTATAGCCGGTTATATGGGCATTTCTTTTGGAGGTTATCTCTTTGATGCTTTGGAAATACTGGGTATAGTTGGGTTAATAATGATTGTTCTTGAGGCTGCATTAGATCTTGAGCTCAATAGAAGTAAATGGCCTGTTATTTCTAAATCAATTCTGGTGGCCCTAGCTAGCCTCATAATATCTTCTCTAGTAATAGCCTTACTCATTCAATACCTCATAGTAGCTGAGTTTACCGTGGCCCTAGTATACGCCATTCCACTATCGATAATTAGTAGCGCTATTATTATACCTTCCATAGGAGAGCTGGCTGATGATAAAAGGGAGTTCATGATCTATGAAAGTACTTTTTCGGATATTTTAGGGATTATGTATTTCTATTTCCTTTTAGGAAATCTTGATAATCCAGATGTGGGTGCTGTGGTTTGGGATGTAGCGTCTAATATTTTTATTACAATAGTATTGTCAATTGTAATAAGTTATGCCTTAGTATTAATATTTCAGAGGCTCAAAACTCAAGTCAAGCTGTTTTTGCTTGTGGCAGTTCTATTACTTCTTTATTCAATTGGTAAGATTTTTCATTTGTCTTCGCTATTGATCATTTTGATTTTTGGATTGGTTATTAACAACTATAAAGTCTTTTTCAGAGGAAAATTGGCGAAGTTGATTAACCTCAGTGCATTGCACAGTATTTTGGGTAATTTTCATTTGGTGACCATGGAGTCAGCCTTTGTTATAAGAACGTTCTTCTTTGTAATTTTTGGTCTTTCTATTGATTTGGATAGCCTGCTCGATTCTTGGGCATTGTTGGTTAGTGTTATTATAGTAATAGCACTTTTTAGTGTCCGTGCTATTTTCTTAAAACTGGTCGTTAAAAAAGACCTTTACCCTCAAATGTTCATGGCGCCAAGGGGCTTAATAACAATTCTTTTATTCTTTTCTATACCGGCCCACTTGCAGTTAGAAACCTTTAGTTCGGCCATCCTACTCTATACCATTCTAATTACAAGCTCAACCATGGCTATAGCATTAATAGCATCGGGTAAGCATATTGAGCCCGTAGAAGCTATTCAGTTAGAATATTGGCAGGAGATGGACAAGGAGATTGATGAAATTCCTACACAAGACAAGCACAAAACAGTAGAGGAAAAAGTCGTTGATCAAATGTCAGACGGAGATAAAGATGATCCTAAGACTTCTTAGTAATATCTTCCATTATATTGACAGCATGAACTCTCGAATTCTCAATGAACCATTTATTAGTTTTTAATCCGCCACAAACTACCCCCGCCAAATATGCCCCAGGGACATTACTTTCATTGGTAGTTTCGCTGTAAATAGGAGTTTTGAATTCATCATTTTGAAAATCAATGCCGATGGATTCCATCATTGAGAAATTAGGTTCATAACCTGTCATTGCCAATACAAAATCATTTTCGATGTCAATAACTCCATCGGGAGTTTTTACAGTCACTTGATGCTCTGCAATCTTTGAAATACTACTGTTAAAATAGGCTTTAATGGCCCCTTCTTTTATTCTATTTTCAATATCTGGTCTAACCCAATATTTTACAGATTCCCGAATTTCCGGCTCGCGTACTACCATAGTTACTTCAGCACCTTTACGATAGGTTTCCAATGCTACATCTACTGCAGAATTTGCAGCACCTACCACAATGATTTTTTGTCTAAAATAGGGATGAGGCTCATCATAGTAATGTCTTACCTTGGGAAGGTTTTCGCCAGGCACATTCATCATATAGGGGTAATCATAAAAACCTGTTGACAGCACAATAGCCTTAGCCTTGTAATTGGTTTTATTGCTTGTAATTACAAAGTGCCCTTGCTTTTTCTTTATAGTTTCTACTTTCTCATAAAGTTTTATTTCCAGCTCTTGACTTGAGGCTACTCTTCTATAATATTCTAGGGCCTCAAATCTATTAGGTTTATTACCATGGGAAATGAAAGGCACATCTCCTATTTCCAACTTGTCTGAAGTTGAAAAAAACGTCATGTTAAGTGGATAATTATAGATGGAATTGACAAGGCATCCTTTATCGATTATAAGATAATTTAGTCCTTTCTTTTTTGCTTCTATTCCACAAGCCAGCCCAATAGGCCCGGCACCAATGATGAGTACATCTATCATATCAATCTTTTGCTTACCCAGGTTATTAATACAAGTATAACTGAAAAAGGTTCATGACCTTGGCTAAAAGGATGATTGTTAAAATTTCTGTGCTAGTTTTTTAGATAGTGTTATATTTAAGTGTGAGTCAATATAGAAAAGCAAAATTTAAAGAACTGGAAACAATAGTTGAATTTCAGATTCTAATGGCCGGGGAAACAGAAGACCTAGGGCTAGACAAAGAAACACTAATGGCAGGCGTTGAAGCCGTTTTTGAAGACCCTGGGAAAGGCACTTATTATGTGGCTACAGATAATGAAGAAGTAATTGCCTGTCTACTTATTACGCCTGAATGGAGTGAGTGGAGGAATGGCACCGTTTGGTGGATTCAATCCGTTTATGTTATCAAACAATATAGAGGAAAGGGTGTTTTCAAAGGACTATATCAACATATTAAGGCAATGGTAGAAGCCGATGAAACACTAAAAGGTATCCGGCTATATGTTGAAACTGAAAACAAAAAAGCTCAGGCTGTGTATGAGAAAATAGGTATGTCAGCAGAGCATTATAAACTTTACGAATGGTTAAAATGAGATTATTATTAACAGTATTGGTATTAACTACATTAACTACACTAAATGCCAAAGCACAGGATTTTGAAGTAGATAAATTTGAAACCACTGCAGGTCCATTGGAAATTACCTTTATCGGTCATGGATCTTTTATGATGAAGGTCAATGATAAGATTATTCATGTGGATCCATCGAGTCGAGAAGCTAACTATGAAGAGCTTCCAGATGCAGATTTAGTTTTGATCACCCATCACCATGGAGACCATTGTGATGCAAAGGCGGTAGAAGCTGTTAAAAAGGAGAATACAAAGATCATCACAACTCAATTGGCAGTTGATAATTTGGGATATGGCGATGTGCTAGCATCAGACGGCAGTACTGAGGCTTTAGGATTAAAAATAGCATCGATTCCTGCCTATAACCTGATACACAAAAGAGATAATGGAGAGGCATTTCACGTTAAAGGAACTTGTAACAGTTACATTGTTACCATTGGAGACAAAAGGATTTTTATAGGAGGGGATACAGAAAATACACCTGAGATGAAATCTTTAAAGAATATTGATATGGCATTTTTACCAATGAATTTGCCATACACTATGACTCCGGAAATGGTGGCCGATGCAGCTAAAGCATTTAAGCCTGCTATCTTGTATCCTTATCATTATGGTAAGACTGATACAAAATTAATTGTCGCGTTGATGGAAGATGTTATAGGGGTAGAAACAAGAATTAGAAAGATGCCCTAGAATAAAAGCGTTAACTTAACGTTATCAAACTAAATTATGAATCAATGAAATGAGCCTTAATCTAGAATCCTTAATATTCTAATTAAAGGATTAATAGATTAATGCGAATTCCATGTGACCATTGAAAATCAAACACCATACACATGAAATACTGTATTATCATTTGTTTATTGGCTTTAAGTTTTTCTGGATTTTCCCAACTAGAAGGTACTGCATTTCCTGAAATGGAAACGGCAACTGTAGAAAATGAAGTAGTTAATCTGCCTGCGGATGTTTCTGAGAAGTATACGCTTTTAGGATTAGCATATTCAAAAAAGGCAGAGGACGACTTGAATAGCTGGTTTAGTCCGGTATATAATAAATTCATAAAAAAATCGACCGGAGTTTTCGCATCTTTTGCTTATGATATTAATGTATATTTTATCCCAATGTTTACTGGAATAAAAGCAGCTGCAGAAGGTCCTGCCAGGCGAAAAGCTGCTGAGAAACTTGATCCTTTATTAGTACCTAATATACTGTTTTATAAAGGACAGCTGAAACCATATAAAGAAGCCTTAGAATTTGATAAAAAAGACGTTCCGTATTTCTTTCTTGTTGATAAAGAAGGAAACATAGCCTTTGCTACATCTGGGAAATACACCGATGAAAAGATGGAAGCTATTGAAGAGTTTTTGGATTCTCTTTAAAAGGTATTTGACCCGTCCTAAATAAGCGTTACAGTTTCACAAGGATAAATAATTAAGTAGCA
>CAYGNU010000291.1:0-6262 GCA_964351175.1 uncultured Roseivirgaceae bacterium
GGGTCAACGAATTGCCCAATTTCTGAAAATGTCTCGCCATTTGTTTTTAAAACTACAGACCCACGACCCACTCTTACCGTTTCTTTAACGGAAGGAAATTCATTTTTGATTTTATCAGCTAATAGTACTGGGGTGGCACCATACTTTTGTTCATAATCGGTAAGCATTGCCGTGTGCGTTACTAGATAAATGTCATCTTTGTTTTCATGAAAATCACCTCGAAACCAAATGCTTGTGATAAAAAGGTAAGCGACCAAACAACAACCGATGGCAGAAGCCAAGCCGAAGATGTTAATAAATGATGACCCTTTTTGTTTGAGAAGATTTCTCCAGCCGATTTTGAAATAGTTTTTGAGCATTGCAGTTGTGTTAAATTGTTGTTGTTGAGTTGTTGACCTTTTTATATTTCTCCATCTGAAAAAACGAATCACATCCCACCAGAAGGCTTTGTTAGCATGTTTTTCTCCTTTTTCATGGAGTCTCCAATAGTATAATTCATGTACATCCCCTTGAATTTGTTCTAGCAACTTAGGGTTACAGTAAAACTCAAGTAGGCGATCAGCCCAGCGTGGTGGTGAGAGGACCTTCTTATTTTTCATCTAGAAAAATTGTATGACAGTGGTGGAAGTTGACTGTAAAGTTTATCCCTCATAGCTTTCATTTCATCAACAGTAGATCTTCCAGCTGATGATAGGGTATAGAATCTTTTCCTCCTACCTCCTCTTTCACTAGTAGCTCCACCCATTTGAGATTTCAAAAACCCTTTTTCTTCTAGTCTGTTGAGCACCGCATGAATAGCACTTATATTAACTGATCTTCCTGTCTGCTCAGATAGTTCTTTGAGAACCGCTACCCCATAAGCCTCTGTTGGCAAAATACCAACAGTTAATAATACAAGCTCCTCTAGTTCACCAATATGATTTCCTTTCATCAATCGTTATTTAATTTACAAATATAGATCAAATATATATAATCTATATTTGTAAATTAAATTAAACCTAGTGTTTATCAATTGAGCCTGACCAATTCATAACTTGACATTGTCTCAATTTAACTCTTGAAATACATTATTTGACAAGAGGTTCTTTATCCTCGGTAATTAATTTTAAATTAATTGTTCAATAAACAGAACCCACAATGCAAAAAATAAACGCTCTATCAACTACTCTGCTCTTTAGCATTCTTTTAATATTCGGTTACAACACTAATGCTCAACAAAGCAGCAGTTTAACTGAATCAGCTAAAACACTAAAATTGAGAAGCATTGGCCCAGCTGTTATGGGCGGACGGATTGCAGATATTACCGTAAATCCCCATGATAATAGCACATGGTATGTGGCCGTTGGTTCTGGTGGGCTATGGAAAACCACGAATAGTGGGATCACTTGGAATCCTGTTTTCGATGAGCAGAATTCCTATTCTATCGGAACAGTAACAATTGATCCAAACAACCCTGAAATTATATGGGTAGGTACAGGAGAAAATGTAAGCGGCAGACATGTTGGCTGGGGAGATGGTGTTTATAAAAGTTTGGATGGTGGTACTTCTTGGACAAACATGGGGCTCAAAAAATCTGAGCATATTGGCAAAATATTGACTGACCCTACTAATAGTGATGTAGCATTTGTAGCCGCAGAAGGACCCCTATGGTCCTCTGGCGGTGAGCGTGGACTTTATAAAACTACAGATGGTGGTAAGAGCTGGAAAAATACTCTACAAATAGATGCTAATACAGGAGTAACCGATATAGAGTTTGATCCATCTGATCCTAACACACTTTATGCCGCTGCTTATCAAAGAAGAAGACACACCTGGTCTTTATTAGCCGGTGGCCCTAAATCGGGCATTTATAAATCTACAGATGCTGGAGAAACTTGGAAGCAAGTAACTACAGGGCTCCCAAATACTGATATTGGTAAAATAGGGTTGGCTGTAACTAAAGCAAACCCTCAATTAGTTTATGCAACCATAGAGTCTGACAGTAAAAATAAAGGGTTTTATAAATCTGCTGACAAGGGCGAAAGCTGGACAAAACAAAACAGCTACACTTCTGGTGGTACAGGCCCACATTACTATCAGGAGATAGAAGCATCTCCGCAAAATCCTGATTTAATTTATCAAATGGATGTTTTTCTTCATGTCACACGTGATGGTGGAAAACACTTTAATTATCTGGGCACAGGCCGAGAAAAACATAGCGACAATCATGCCTTATGGATAGATCCTAATAACGGTAAACATTTGATTGCTGGTACAGATGGGGGTTTGTACGAAACCTTTGATGAGGGAACGAAATGGAGACATTTTCCAAATTTGCCTATCTCGCAGTTTTATAAATTGGCATTAGATAATGCAGAGCCATTTTACAATATTGTGGCAGGTGCTCAAGATCTTGGGACCTTAATTGGCCCTTCACGCACCATGAATTCTGAGGGAGTTCGCAATCAAGATTGGTATGTTCCTTTGGGTGCTGATGGTTATGAAGTAGCCTTTGATCCGACAGACCCCAATACAGTATATATGGAAATTCAAGAAGGTCGCCTTAATCGTCTTAACAGACAAACCGAAGAAGTAATTGACATTCAGCCTCAACCGGCACCGAATGATCCGCCAGAGCGATGGAATTGGGACAGTCCTATTCTGATTAGTCCGCATGATCACAAGACTATTTATTTTGGCTCACAGCGAGTATGGAAAAGTACCGATCAAGGCAACTCATGGACACCTATTAGTAATGACCTTACTACAAATAGGAATAGATACGAACTTGAGATGATGGGCCGGGTTTGGAGTGTAGACGCTCTTTATGATAATGGTGCCATGTCAAAATATGCTACCCTTACTTCTATTGCTGAGTCGCCTTTAGCTAAAGGTTTACTCTATACTGGTTCTGATGACGGCCTTATTCAGGTGAGTGAAGATGGCGGGCAAAACTGGAGAAAAAGTCAAGCACTACCTAAAGTCCCTGCTTTGTCATTTATCAATGATATAGAAGCTTCTAAACATGATGCTAATACGGTATTTGCTACCGCAGATGCTCATAAGCTTGGGGATTACAAGCCATACCTATTCATAAGTAAAGACCGTGGCAAATCATGGACATCAATAGTTGGAGACCTCCCAGCCGAAACTATTGTATGGTCTATAAAGCAAGATCATAAAGATGAAAACCTACTTTTTGCTGGAACTGAATTTGGAATATATTTCTCTATAAACAAAGGTCTCAATTGGATAAAATTAAATAACGGAGCTCCAACTATAGCATTTCGAGATCTTGAAATTCATGAGCGTGACAATGATTTAGTTGGTGCCTCTTTTGGCCGCGGTATTTATGTTTTGGATGACTATTCTCCACTGCGAGAAATAAGTAAAATGGACAAATCAAATGCCCTTTTACCAATAAGAGATGCATGGTGGTATGTTCCTAGTACCCCAATGCAAGCCAACGGCATGCCATCACAAGGTTCTTCAAGTTTTAGAACAGAAAATCCACCGTTTGGAGCAACTTTCACTTACTATTTAAGTGATGTACCAGAAACAGCCAAGGCAAAAAGAGAGGCCTCTGAAAAGAAATTAAATGAACAGAATGCAAGTGTGCCATTTCCGGGATGGGATAAGCTTAGACAAGAGTCAATAGAAGATGGGGCCAAAATAATGGTCTTAGTAAGAAATGAAAGAGGAGAGGCCGTACGCTGGATTGAAGGTCCAAGCCAAAAAGGTTTACATCGTGTAAACTGGGACTTAAAACTTTCTGCCCCTGATCCAATAAGTTTAACTGAACCAGAATTTAAGCCCCCATGGGTCGGCTCAGCAGAAGGACCACTTGCTGCGCCAGGAAAATATAATGCGGAGCTATTTATTGTTCATAACGGCAGTTTACAATCACAAGGTAACGCACAAAACTTCATGGTTAAGCCAGTACATAATTCAGGAGTAGATTTTAATACAGTGGCTGTATTCCAAAAGAAAACCAGTGATCTGTCAAAGCAGATTTATAATGTCAATCAAAAGCTAGTTGAAGCATCAGAAAAATTAACCTACATAAAGGCAGCGTTATTACAAACTCCCAAGGCTACCGCTCAGCATTTTGAGACCTTCAATGAGCTAAACAAGAATTTGAGCAATTTAAGAATGACTCTAACAGGAGACCGTATTCGTGGGGGAATGAACGAGTCAACAACGCCATCCATAATGTCGCGTGTAGGTAATGTAGCCTATGGACATTGGAGTACAAGCCAGCTACCAACAGAAACGCAAAAACGTGATATTCAAATTGCAGAAGCAGACTTTGAGAAATTTCAAGAAAGTGCTGCTGGTTTTTTCAACGACCTTTCAACTTTTGAATCAGTGCTTGAAAAGGCAGGTGCCCCGTGGACACCAGGGAGGAAATTGGAATAAGAGGTTTGTGGCATAGAACTAAATATCATTTAGGTGGTGAAGTAGTTTTTATATTGAATATTACTATTCGATTGATAATAAAAAAAACTGCTGTTTACCCTGACACCGTTCAGGGGTCTTCGCATGAGATGCGCATACAATGGGGTGCCGGAACAAGTCCGGCAAGGTGCAAAATTCTATTTTTATTATTATTAAGTATCTCCAATTGGATACAAGCATTAAAGTAAAAGAACTTAACTATCATCGGACGACCAACTTACATACTGTACATAGTCGTCCGATGAATAAAACTTGGTAATCACCACTCAAACTTCTAGTAAGCCACTGGAAGTATTCGAAAGAAAGTTTGTAGATTTTAGTATTGAATCAAGCCAATTATTTCTTAAAATTCATAATTGAACAAAAATTTGAAAGCTTACTATTTGTAAGACTTTACCCTAAATCCAGTAGCGCATGAAAAATTTAATGAACTCCTTTGCCTTAATTCTATTATTCGTAGGTAATACATCTTTTGCACAAAATGTTGAAGTTCCTATTGTCAAGGACATTGTGAAGGAAGCCAATGACAACTCTCAATTAGAGCGATTGGCTCATGAGCTCATGGATGTTATTGGTCCGCGATTGGTGGGTACACCACAGATGAAAAAAGCCAATGATTGGGCAGTTGACCAGTACAAGAAATGGGACATATCTGCCAAAAATGAGCAATGGGGTGAATGGCGAGGATGGGAAAGAGGCATTACCCACATAGACTTAATTCACCCACGAATTCAGACTTTGGAAGGCACTCAATTGGCATGGAACCCCAGCACTTCTGATAAAGGTGTAACAGCTGAAGTAATTGTTTTACCAACAGTAAAAGATTCCTTGGAATTTAAAGCTTGGCTACCAAAGGTAAAAGGCAAAATAGTATTGATTTCCATGAAGCAATCTACAGGCCGGCCTGACTATAACTGGGAAGAATTTGCCACTGAGGAGTCTTTCGAAAAAATGAAAGAAGAGCGTGATGCTGCATCTGACGAATGGAACGAAAATATGGATCGTACTGGCTACGATAGACGTTCTATCATTGCTGCTTTGGAAGAGGCAGGTGCGGCAGCGTTAGTCTCTTCTTACTGGAGTAAAGGTTTTGGTGTTAATAAAATATTTAGTGCAAGAACTAAGAAAATACCTACTATCGACATGGCTTTGGAAGATTATGCCATGGTATATAGAATGGTGGAATATGGAGATAAGCCTCAAATCAAAATAGTAGCTAAGTCAAAAGAGCTTGGTAATGTGCCAACCTTCAATACTATCGCTGAGATTAAAGGCACTGAAAAACCTGAGGAATATGTGATTCTATCGGCTCATTTTGATTCTTGGGATGGTGGTACCGGAGCAACTGATAACGGAACAGGTACATTGGTAATGATGGAGGCTATGAGAATTCTCAAAAAGCTATATCCAAACCCAAAGCGAACCATATTAGCTGGGCACTGGGGAAGTGAAGAACAAGGCCTTAACGGATCCAGAGCATTTGTTGAAGACCATCCAGAAATTGTTGAAAATATGCAGGCATTATTTAATCAGGATAATGGTACCGGAAGGGTAGTTAAATTATCTGGTGGTGGCTTCTTACATTCTTATGAATATTTGACCCGCTGGTTAGATGCTGTACCAACAGATGTTTCTAAGCATATTGAAACTGAGTTTCCTGGTATACCAGGAGGCGGTGGATCTGACTACGCCTCTTTTCTGGCAGCTGGTGCTCCGGCATTTAGTTTAAGCTCATTGAGCTGGTCTTACTGGAACTACACATGGCATACCAATCGTGATACTTACGATAAAATAGTATTTGATGATGTACGTAACAATGTAATCC
>CAYGNU010000292.1:0-6261 GCA_964351175.1 uncultured Roseivirgaceae bacterium
ACTGGACAATCCAATTCAACGCCCATCCTTAATCCTCCTCCTTTCTTCTTTTTGATTTGTGGTATACTCCTTAATTCGGCCAGTACTTGTTCACTAACCTTTGTTACATTTTCCATCAACTTTTCTTTCTCTATGGTTTCTAACACTGACAAAGCAGCAGCACATGCTAAATGGTTCCCTCCGAAGGTCGTTCCTAACATTCCATTAGAAGCTTTTATTTCAGGGCTAATCAATACGCCAGCTACAGGGAAGCCATTGCCCATTCCTTTTGCCATGGAGATGACGTCAGCTTTTATTCCTGCATGTTGATGAGCAAAGAACTTTCCGCTTCTGCCAAATCCACATTGAATTTCATCCAAAATCAACATCACCCCATGAGCCTTACATTCCTTTTCAAGGAATCGCAAATATTCGTCCGTTGGCATATCCAATCCACCAACACCCTGAATGCCCTCGACTATTACTGCGCAGACATCATTACCTTTTAAAGCGCTAGTTAATTGGTCTTTATTATTGAGTTCAATTAGTTCAACGGGAAAGGCATTTTGGTTGATAGGTGCTTTTAACTTTGCATTATCAGTCACATTCAATGCTGCTTCTGTTCTGCCATGAAAGCTATTTTTGAAGGCTACTACTTTATTTTTTCCTGTATGAAATGAGGCAACTTTTAGTGCATTTTCATTGGCTTCTGCACCACTATTGCATAAAAAAAGATGATAGTCATTATAGCCTGATACTTCTCCCAGTTTGTTTGCTAGTTGTTCTTGAATAGGCATCAATACAGAGTTGGAGTAAAAACCAATTTTATTCAATTGCTCCGTTACTCGCTGAATATAATAAGGATGGCTATGCCCGATTGAAATCACACCATGACCACCGTATAAGTCAAGATAGGCATTGCCTTTTTTGTCAAATACATGAACTCCCGAGGCACGTTCTAAATCGATATTAAATCGGGGGTAAACGTCAAATAGTTGCATTTTTAGTCTTTAGAGATTTGTGTTATTTTTTCATAAGATGCCACCAGGCCTTTGATTAGTGAACTACTTAGGCCTTGATGTTCCATTTCATTTAATCCTTCGATAGTGCATCCTCTAGGAGTTGTTACTTTATCAATTTCCTGCTCCGGATGATTTCCAGACACGACTAACAAATTGGCAGCGCCAAGACAAGTCTGCACTGACATATGCAGTGCTTCTTTAGATTCGAAACCTAATTGGATGGCACCTTGTGTGGTGGCACGGATCAGTCGCATCCAAAAAGCGATACCGCTAGCACAAATAACTGTGGCCGCTTGCATCTGCTCTTCAGGAATAACTATGGCAGAACCAAGATTCTCAAAAATGTCTCTAGCAATCTTCATCTTTTCTTTGCCTTTATTGTTAGCACAAAGGCAAGTCATAGATTGTCCTACCGCAATGGCGGTGTTAGGCATGGAGCGAATAATATTTTTATCCTCACCAATAATGCTCTCCATTTGTGATATTTTGAATCCTGTAATGGCTGAAATGATTACATGATTCCCTGAAATGTAGTCTTTTACTTCCTCCAATATATTTTGAAAATGTCCAGGTTGAACGGCAAAGATGATCAGCTCGGCATTTTTTACTGCTTCAATGTTATTAGAGGTAAGAATAATTCCTCTGTTGGATTTGTAATGATCTAAATCCTCCAAATCCCTTTTGGTCAGGTATAAATTGGAGAATGAATTCTTTTCTATCAGCCCATTGGCAATGGCCTGACCTATATTTCCTGCTCCTATAATTGCTATTTTCATTGTTTTATTTCTGTTAAAAGTAAGAGGCCTTGAAGCCTAATCCCGTTTGTTCGTCTAGACCAAACATTAAATTCATATTCTGCATGGCCTGACCTGCTGCTCCTTTAAGGAGGTTGTCAATTACGGATGTAATTAAAACCTTACCATCAATTTTTTGTACTTGAAGGAAGCAATAGTTTGTATTCACAACTTGCTTCAAATGAACATTGTCTTTTGATACAATAGTGAAAGGTTCGTCTTTATAAAATTTTTCGAAGTATGATATCAATGTAGCTTCATCCAAGTCGCAGTTCATATATAAACTGGCCAGAATACCCCGAGTAAAATCTCCTCGTAGAGGCAAAAAGTTAATGGACTTATTAAAATCAGATTGAAGTCTTGCTACAGTTTCTTTTATCTCCCCTAAATGTTGATGGTTAAAAGCCTTGTAAATAGACAAGTTATTATTCCTCCAGCTAAAATGTGACGTTTCTGATAGGCCTTGTCCGGCTCCTGTAGAGCCCGTAATGGCGTGTATATGCACTTCATCTTTCAAAAGTTTGTGCTTAGCCAGAGGCAATAGTGCTAGCTGAATGGCGGTAGCAAAACAGCCAGGATTTGCAATATACTGAGCGGTTTGAATCTTTCTCTTTTTTAACTCTACTAGTCCATAAATGAATTTCTTTCCATCAATGATAGAATCATCTTTTAGTCTCAAGTCATTACTTAAATCAATAACCTTCGTAGAAGCAGAGAATTGGTGTTCTTTTAGAAATTTGATTGAATTTCCATGTCCTAAACAAAGAAACACGACATCTACATTTGCATTTACTTTGTCTGTAAATGTCAAACTTGAAGCCAATAAATCCTGATGACTTTTGCTTATTGGTTGCCCTGGTTGTGAATGGCTGTATATAAAGTCAATAGACACCTCGGGATGATGGATCAGACATCTCAACAACTCACCTGCCACGTAGCCAGTTCCACCTACTATTCCTACTTTTATCATGCCTTATCGTTTATGTGTTTGTGAATTTTCATTGGGTTGGCCATGATTTTAATAAACCCTTTTACATCATCACCAGACCAGTTGTTGTTCTTTTCACCATAATCACCAAAACCAGATTTCATCAAATCATATTTTGACTCAATGCCTTGAACAATAAAGCGGTAGGGGTGTAGCTCAACTGAAACTGACCCAGAAACATTAGTTTGAGTGTCTTCTAAAAACTTCTCGATGTTGCGCATTACAGGCTCAAAGTATTGTGCTTCATGTATGAACATTCCATACCAGCTTGCCAATTGTTCCTTCCAATGCAATTGCCATTTTGAAAGAGTGTGCTTCTCTAATAGATGATGAGCTTTTATAATGACGGATGCGGCAGCAGCTTCAAATCCAACACGGCCTTTTATACCAATAATAGTATCACCTACATGTATGTCTCGTCCTATTCCATACTTATTAGCGATATCTTCAAGTTTTTGTATTGCCTTAACAGGGTCTAATTTTTCACCATTAAGTCCTTTGATTTCTCCTTTTTCAAACTGCAAGACTATTACTTCTGAGGTAGTTTTCTCCACCTGACTCGGGTAGGATGCTTCAGGTAAAGCCAGATGCGAGGTTAGGGTTTCTGCACCACCAACACTTGTTCCCCAAAGGCCTTTGTTAATGGAATATTGAGCTTTTTGCCATTCCAGTGCCATTCCATGTTTAGCAAGGTAATCAATTTCATCTTTTCGAGATAAGGACATATCACGGATTGGCGTGATAATTTCTAACTCTGGCGCTAGAAGTTGAAATACCAGATCAAAACGTACTTGGTCATTTCCTGCGCCCGTACTTCCATGTGCAATGGCTGAAGCGCCAATTTTATTAGCATATTCCGCCAAAGCAATGGCTTGATAAATACGCTCTGCACTTACAGATAATGGATAGGTATTGTTTTTCAGGACATTACCGTAAATGAGGTACTTGATGATATTGTCATAATACTCATCAGTTTTTTCAAGAGTAACATGACTTAAGACACCCAGATTTATCGCTTTTTTCTCTATCTCATCTAATTCAGACTTCGAAAACCCTCCCGTATTTACAATGGCAGAATGAACTTCAAGTCCTTTTTCATTGGCAAGATATTTAGCACAATAGGAGGTGTCCAACCCACCACTAAAGGCTAATACTACTTTGTTATTCTTCATGATAATTTATTTTTTATCACCGTTTCTGCGTCTACGGTTGTGTTTTTTAATGCTGGCTTAAGAAATGGAAACTTCACCATTTTTTGCTGGATTCGTACTTTACGCTCTTTCATAAAGTCTATAAAGCTCTCCCATGCCTTTTGTCTATTTTTCTCTGCTTCTTTTGGTGTTACTTTGCTTAGATCGCATGCCATTCCTGTGCAAAGGCACATGGAACGATTAGTTCTTGTTAAAATATCAAAGTTTACACAACTTTGACATCCCTTCCAAAATGATTCGTCCTGAGTAAGTTCTGAAAAGGTTACGGGTTTATAACCTAAGTCTGAGTTAATTTTCATGACAGCAAGACTGGTGGTAATACCAAAAAGTTTAGCATCTGGAAACATTTTTTTAGATAGTTCAAAAGTTGCCTGTTTAATGGCTTTTGCTAGTCCTGTTTTTCTAAAGTCAGGATGGACAATAAGCCCAGAGTTGGCAACGAACTTTTTATCTTGCCAGCTTTCTATGTAGCAGAACCCGATAGCTGTTTCATGATCCAAAGCAATAACCGCTTTGCCTTCAGACATTTTCTTGCAGATATATTCAGGTTCTCGCTTGGCAATACCTGTGCCTCTTATCAAGGCTGCTTCTTCCATCATTTGACAAATGGTAGAAGCATAATGATGGTGACCTTCATCAGCCACCTTAATGATGTAATTCATTATTAAAATGGATTAATTTCTTTTGTGAGAATTAGTTGTTACAATAAAAGATTCGGAGGTCGGCATAGCACGTAGCTCTGCCATAAATAGTATAGACCCTAGGGCCTAGAAATATAAACTGGCCTAAAAGTAGGCGCATAATAAGCCATAACGCTAGCTACGCTAGTTTGCACTGATGTGGTATATGTGCTTTTGGCTTTCATTTGAGCACTAAAGGTAACCGATTAATTTTCATTAATCATAATAAAATTTTAATATCTATATTAAAATTCATGTTAACTATTTGATTTGCAATGGCATATAATAAAAATACCTCCAAAATGGAAGTATTTTATGCTTTATATATCTATTAAATCTTAATCTAACCCTATCATTATAAAGGCACCCCAGTATATCGGGTCTTGGTATTCTACTCTAAGTTCTTTCTTGGCTTCTACGAATGACTCCCTCTTTTTACCAGTTTCAAGCCACTTTTTATAAAACTTAATCATCAATTTTTGAGTGGCTTCATCATCCACCTTGAACATACTCATAATTAATGTTTTTGCACCTGCCACCATAAAGGCTCTTTGAAGACCATAAACTCCCTCTCCATTTGCTAGCTCACCACGTGCAGTTTCACATGCACTAAGAACAACTAAATCCGTTTGATCTAGGTTTAGATTCATTGCTTCATAAGCTGTTAGAATTCCACTTTCCATGTTATAGTTAAATGTGGTTTTTTTCAATAAATCACCAGCTCCACTTAACAACAGACCTGTTCTTAAAAGGGGATTTGAGGATGCTTCAGACTCACTAAGGGTTAATTCATCTGACTCTTTTAATTCTTCCTTTGGAGAAAAGAATCCGTGTGTTGCTATATGAAAAATTTTAGGGTTATCCAGTCTTTTTATTTGTTCTTCACTGGCCTCTTTATGTGAGTAACTGTTGGCAATCCAACCTTTTTCTTTTAATAATATGCCTAATTCACTTAATTCCTTTTGGGTTCCAGGTAGTGAATTGATATCGCCAGAGCTTGCAGTTAAATAAAAGTCAGGATTTCCGAACATTGACGCTCTTTTCTCATCTTGTATGGATTGAGTTTTGATTTGACGGATATAAATATCCTTTGTATTGCTTACCAAAATGATATTCGAATTATCGATTACGTATTTACCATCTTGAGTTGGAATAGCCTCAAGGTTAATTTGGTTATACACGCCATCTGCACTTAGATAAATAGTTGCATAGGCACCTACTTTACTTTGAAGTGGCTTCCAATACTTTTCATAACTATAAGCATCCGGCAGTTTGTAAATAATGCTATTACGATAATTTTTAAAGTATTTGGTTTCTAGTTCCTTGCCATCATTAATGAGTATTACATCAGGCTCAATCATCTCCTTTTCATTCTTTACATAAATGGCGGCATAAATAATGGAGTCTGTAAAAACATGGTCAAAATGGCGATACCTCACCATTTCTATGGCTACCTCATTTGGTTTCAAAGCCTTCTGTACATTGTTCCATACAATTTTTTTATCCTCAAAACTTTGAGAAAACAACTCAGACTTTTGACTTAATTCTTTTTCAAGTCTTTCTACTTCCGCAGTTAACACTACAGGA
>CAYGNU010000293.1:0-6244 GCA_964351175.1 uncultured Roseivirgaceae bacterium
AGATTAAAAATCACAGGAAGCGAGTTGACTGTTTCTGCTGAAGATCTAGATTTCGCCAATGAGGCCAATGAGCGTTTATCATGTGAGCATGATGGAGGAGATATAGAAATTGGTTTCAATGCTAAGTTCTTAATTGAAATGCTCTCAAATCTTCACGCTAAGAAAATTGAGCTACACTTGTCAGAGCCAAACAAGGCCGGTCTTTTGACTCCAATAGAGAAAGATGATAATGAAGATATCTTAATGTTGGTAATGCCAGTAATGCTTAATAATTACGTCTAAGACATCAATTAAACACCATAAAAAAAGGCCTCAATTGAGGCCTTTTTTTATGGTGTTCTTATTATTTACAATAATGTACCAGTAACTTCAACATCAAAATTCACTGTAATAGTAAAATCAACAGGAACTTTATCCACAGTTGCAGCCACTGCAACTGTTAATTTTTTATCAGCCAAGAATGAAGTTTCAATAGTTGATAAAGCATTATCAGGAATTGTTAGTGTAATAGAACTTATAGTCGATAGATCAATATCATCACTTATCGCCAATGTAATTCCTGTACCTTCAAAAGTTAGACTTGCATCTGTAATAGTAACAGGATCAACTGAAGATGAATAATTAGAAAAATCCATTGTTAAACCTGTAATTGATAGATTGTCAAGTTTTGAATCAAACCCTTTAACATCATCAGTAGCATCAAAGACTTTAGTTGCTGAGAATTCAGTTATTGGACCTTCAGGAATGGAAACATCAATTGACTGTGAAAGTGTAAAGTCTTGAGTTATTCTTGTTAACTCCTTTACGTCATCAGTGCTACATGCTAGTACGAATAATGAGAATATCGCTAGTAATAATTTTGTCTTCATAATTTTAAAATAAATGGTTATGCACAAAGATACCATTTCGAGTTAAAATGTAACCGATGCTTTGACAACAAAGTAGATGTGGTAATTTTACTATCCTACTATGTTACAAAAACCATTCTCCATTTATCGCTCATCTGCAGGCTCTGGCAAGACCTACACTTTGGCTAAATCGTATCTCAAATTAGCATTAGTTGGAAAAGGAAAGTTTAGACGAATACTCGGAGTAACCTTTACCAATAAGGCCACTGAAGAGATGAAGCAACGGATTATCAAGTTTTTAACGCTTCTAATAGCAGGTGAAGAAAAGGGATTAGCAGTGGAGTTATGTGCTGATTTGAGTATAGATGAAGCCACTTTAAAAAGAAAAGCAAAAGAAGTGCTCTCAGAGATTCTTCATAATTACAGTCGCTTTTCTGTCGTCACTATTGATAGTTTTTTTCATCAAGTTATCAGATCATTTGCAAGGGAAATGGGCTTGCAAGGCACATTTTCAATTGATTTGGATACGGATAAGGTGATGCAGCAAGTCATAGATAGGATGCTGGCAGAAATTGGAGAAGATGAACATAAAGAAATAAGAAACTGGCTGACTCAGTATGCTGAGGATAAGGTTGAGGAAGGCTCATCGTGGGACTTTAGGAAGGACATTAGTAAGCTGGCAAAAGAAGTATTGAAGGATGATTTCAAAAATTTCTCGAACCAGATAGTCAGTCTGGCTGATGATCCAAAACAACTTATTGATATTAAAAAGGAGTTGGATAATATTCAATATACTTTTGAAAACAAGCTAAAGGCAATTAGCAAAGAGGCATTAGCTTATATGGATAGTAAAGGACTATCCTATGAAAGTTTTAAAGGTAAATCTCGAAGCCCGGCTGGGTTGTTTATAAAATTCGAAAAACTTGAATTTGAAATTACTGATTCCAGACGTGCCGCTGCGGATAATTTAGATGCTTGGATCACCAAAACTGATAAGCAAAAGGATCTGCTTGAGAATGTGCTTTCTGAATTTATTCTGCCAAAATACAATGAGCTGATTGATGTTTATGATGCTGGATATGTACATTACTATTCAGCCATTGAGGTCAAACGCTATTACTACACTTTTGGAATTTTAAGTTATATCAATAAGTACCTCCAAATATATAGGGACGAAAATGACATAATGCTCATTTCAGATTTACCTGACTTTTTAAATAAGATCATTTCCGACAGTGATACACCCTATATCTATGAGAAGGTAGGCTCACGGTTTGACAACTATTTGATAGATGAATTTCAGGATACTTCATCTTATCAGTGGAATAATTTCAAACCCCTTGTTAAAAATGCTACTGATCAGGGACAGTTCTGCATGGTGGTTGGTGATGCAAAGCAATCCATTTATCGGTTTAGAGGCGGTGACTGGAAGTTGCTCCAGCATCAGGTAAAGTATGACATTGGTGAAGTACTTACTATTGAAAACAACCTGGATACTAACTGGCGTAGTACTGCTAACATCATCAATTTTAATAATGACATTTTTGAAAGGCTAAAGCCACTAATTCAGAATAATTATATCGATAACCCTTCTGATTTAATAGCTTCAATGATCGAAGAGGTATTGGCTAGTTTCAACGAGTCATTTCAGAAATTACCAGAGCATAAGGCAAAAGATCAGGGGTTGGTGGATTTGAAATTCATTGAAGTGGAAAGGGGTGCAGAAGAGAATTTTAAGGATTTGTCCATAGAATACACCATTCAAAAAGTTGAAGAACTGCAACAAGCTGGATATGAATTAAGGGACATTGCCATCCTGACAAGAACCACAATAGAGGGAAAGCAAATTGCAAGGGCTTTTATTGAACATAGCGCTTCGGAAAAAGCAGATCCAAACCTCAGATATGATGTTGTGAGTAAAGAGGCGCTTTACTTAACCACAAGTCATGTTGTGCAATTTATCATTTCTGTAATAAAATGGCTGCATAATGAGAAGAACAGAATTGAATTAGCGCATTGGTACAGCACCTATATAAAATATCTAAAAAAGGATGTTGAGGATGAAAGTGAACTTTACCTTAAACTCGATCATTGGGCGGAATATGTGCCTTCAGAATTTGTAAAACTAAGGCATCAATTGAAGTCTTTGCCATTATACGAACTTGTGGAAGAACTATGTAGGATATTTGATCTATCAAAAATTAAAGAAGAGTATACCTACCTCCAAGGCTTTCAAGATGCTGTACTTGATTATGCGAAAAATGAGCGTGGCGATATTGCTGCATTTCTAGTTTGGTGGGAAGATGTAAGAAAGAAAAGGTCCATTATAGTCTCGGATGAAAACAATGCAGTAAAAGTGCTAACTATTCATAAGTCCAAAGGACTTGAATTCCCTATAGTGATTATTCCTTTTTTGAATTGGTCATTAGATAAACAGAACAATACCATTGATAGTATTATGTGGTGTGAGACCATAGACAAACCACCATTTAACCGCATGCCGATGCTGCCATTAAAGTATGCATCACAACTTCAAAATACCTATTGGGCTGATAATTACCACCAAGAGAAGTTGAAAAATCTCCTTGATAACCTGAACATGCTTTATGTAGCTGTTACCCGACCTGAGTCTGCGCTTTACATATTAGCTCCAAAAGGGAACGAAGGCAACTTGAATAGAGTAAATGATCTTATTTATCAGTTGGTTAGTAATCAGGAACAATGGGATGCAGAGGAACAAAAGTATACTTCAGGAAATCTTCCCCTGCCTGTAAAGTCTGAAAAAAAAGGAAATGAAATAAGCCTGAAAGACTACACGTCACACAGCTGGAGAAGCAAAGTGCGATTGCAAATGCGCGATGCAGCCAATCAAAACAAGGAGCAATTTAATGAAGCGGCAGCGCACGGAATAAAACTGCATGACGCACTCAGTAAAATACACTATGCAGATCAGGTTGATGTGTTAAAAGAGCATGAATTATTTGCAGATATAGTTCAAACGGTTCATTCCCTTTCGGTTTATTTTGATAAGTCATGGGAGATTAGAACTGAAGTACCCGTACTACTGCCTAATGGTGATATGAGACGAATAGATCGTCTTAATGAAAAGGACGATCAGATTGTGCTTATTGACTATAAGACGGGTAGTGAAAGAAATAAAGACAACGCCCAAATGCTGGAGTATATGCGACTTGTCGGTCAGATGGTTGAAAAACCTGTAAGCGGATTACTTTTTTATCTGGAGCATCAGGAAATAGTGAATGTGGAAGGAGGAAGTAATGAAGCATAAGACCTTTATTGAAGAACTTGCAATCAGGATCAAAAAAGAGAATGACAAGCTAGATAATGTGGTAGTTATTTTTCCTAATAGAAGGGCGGGGCTATTTTTTCGAGAAGAACTTTCACGACTAATTGACCAACCTGTGTTTATGCCAGAGGTTTTTAGTCTTGAAGACTACCTCATGCAGTTTACCCATTTACAAAAGATTGATACGCTTGAGGCAATATTTGAATTGTATGAGGTGTACAATTCATTCCCTAATAGAAATGAAACTTTCGATAAATTCTTCTTTTGGGGAGAGATGATCTTAAGAGATTTTGAAGAGATTGACCAATATCTTGTTGATACCAAACACTTGTTTACTGGTATCAAATCTCAGAAGGAATTGGATGAAGCTTTTTATTTTCTTGATGATGAAGATAAGGAGATCATCCAGTCTTTTTGGAGTAGTTTTTTACCCGAAACTACTCAGACCCAAAAGCTGTTTTTGGAAACTTGGAGGATACTGCTGCCAGTATACGATGGTTTTAAAGAACGATTAAGACAACAAGGGAGAGGCTATGGCGGAATGATCTACAGAACACTTGCCGAACAGCTTGAAAAAGACAATATCAAAACTGATAAGAAGCTATACTTTGCTGGTTTTAACGCCTTAACAAAAAGTGAGGAGGCGATTTTTAAATATTTTGTAAGAGAATGTGGTGCAGAAATAGTCTGGGATCTGGATGCCTATTATTTCAATGATCCTCAACAGGAGGCAGGTACATTTTTGCGCGAATATTCAAAAGATACGCTTTTAGGTAAGACATTTCCGCAAGTTCCCCCTGCACTTATTGAAACTGAAAAGAAATTTACGGCAACGGGTGTTTCACTAGAAGTTGGTCAGGCCAAGGCTTTGGGTGAAGTGCTAGCAGAAATAGCTCAAGCGCCTGATTTTGAACCTAAGAAGACCGTAGTTGTGCTGCCACAGGAGCATATGCTATTCCCAGTGCTGCACAGTATTCCTGATGCTGTGGAAAAAGTAAACATCACCATGGGGTACCCACTAAAGGATACTTCCATCTACAGTTTGCTTGAGAGTGCTCTTGACCTACAAAGGCTTAGGAAAGACAATGAAATAAAAGGAGCTAGTTTCTATCACCGCCCTGTTCAGGAACTGTTGCTGCACCCGCTACTCAATGTAGTGGAGGAGGAGAAGGCCATTAAATGGTTAGATGAAATTAAAAAGCGGAACAGAATAGTTATTCCTGCTAGTGAATTTGAATTTGAGCACGATCTGATGCGCTTAATATTTAAGAAATCAGATCAGCCAATAGATTATTTATCCAGTTTACTGCGTGCTCTATATGACTATTGGCAAGACAAGGACAAAGAGCTTGAAGTCGAATTCATCAGTCGCTTTTATGAACAAATGCAGCAACTCGAGAGAATGATTGGTGACAAATCAGAGGCGCTGACCTTTGAGTTTTTTACAGCACTTTTTAAACGTCTGGCCCGAAGTTTTAAGGTACCATTCACAGGAGAGCCTTTAGACGGGCTTCAAATCATGGGGGTATTAGAAACCAGAAACCTAGATTTCGATAAGGTATATATCCTCAATATGAACGAAGGCAGCTGGCCTGCTCAACCACGCAGAGGATCTTTTGTTCCTTACAATATTCGTAGAGCATTTGATCTGCCGGTATTCGAGAACAATGATGCCATGTATGCCTATTTATTTTATAGGCTGCTGCAAAGGGCTAGTGAGGTCCATTTTTATTATAATACCGTCTCAGAGTTTAATGTTAATGGCGAGATCAGCCGATTTGTAAGACAGCTAGAAGTAGAGTCAAATCACAAGATTGAAAGAAGGCTGCTGTCAAACCCTGTAAAAACGCAGACCATTAATCCGATTGCTATCCAAAAGACGCCAGAGGTGCTAAAAAGGATGGCACGTTTTACAGCAGGTTATGAAGGTATTGACCAATCAAAGCTGACGCCTTCAGCACTGATAGCCTACCTTAACTGCAAACTGAAATTCTATTTCAAATATGTGGCCAAGCTGTATGAGGCTGATGAGGTGCAGGAGGAAATGGATGCAGCTGTATTTCGTAATATTTTAGACAATGGCATTGAG
>CAYGNU010000294.1:0-1515 GCA_964351175.1 uncultured Roseivirgaceae bacterium
CTCTAAATTTGACTGATTTTCGTCAGCATGTGTTTCTCGTTCAATAACTTTAGTAACATTATCATATTCAAAAAATTGCTTAATGTAATTCTTTAGTTTACTTCTCTTGTCGCAGAAAAGATATTCGAAACCATACTCTTTAGTCAAATGTTCGGCCTTAAGCATCTGTTCAGTTACAAAGAATTCTTCAAGTTCTGGTTGTTGATTAGGTCCTTTAATCATTTTGAAAATGCTTCCACCATGATTGTTTATAACTACTATTTTGAGATTGGGGACTTTGTAATTATGCCAGAATGCATTTCTGTCATAAAAAAAGGCCATATCTCCTGTAATCAATACATTAATCTTTTGAGTAGAAAGAGCACCTCCAACTGCTGTACTATTACAGCCATCTATGCCACTAGTACCTCTATTGCTATATACTTTAATATTTTTCTGATCAGCATTTAAGCCTATGAAATTGGCATAACGCACACTCATACTATTGGCCAAATGAAGATTGGCATTTTGAGGGAGCGATTCCAAAACCTGTTTTACTACCTCAAATTCGCCAAGATGGTCTTTTGGAAAAAATGAAGATAATAACCTTTGGCTTTTTCGCTCTTCAATTTGCCAGATGTGATAATAGTTTTCTTGCTTTTGTGTATCAAAAGACTCACTATTTTCTTGTTCTACAATAAGCTTTAAGAAATCTACTTGTGAAATTTGAATTACCTGGGTCAGTGATTGGTAGGTATCAGCTGCTACAGCATGATCTTGAATGTGCCAGTGTTCATGAGGTTTATTATTTCTAAGCATTATTTTCAAATGTTTAGAAAGAACAGACTTCCCTAAAGTGATCAGTAAATCAGGCTGTAAGCTTTCATGTAGTCCAGACTTGTTTGATCCTAGAAAGACATCAGGATGACTTATGCCATGTTCAAGTCCATGAATATTAGAGATAATATCACCAACAACTGGAATTTTAAATTTATCACTTAGTGTATGTAAATACTCAAGTTCTTGCTGGTTTAATAAACCCTGGCCACAAACTATTAATTTTCTTTTATAAGAGTTCCATTGTTTAATTAGCGAAGCCATGTGCTCTTCACTTAAGCTCAGCTTAGGTTTTGTATTTGTTATTACTTTGGCCTTAACAGACTTAAATTCAGTATGATCTGGATACAGTGGTTCTCGGAAAGGGAAGTTAAGATGGACAGGACCTTTTGGAGAATCTAGTGAAATAGTAATTGCCTCAGACAGCATCCTCTGACTATGCCATTGTGCATCTGGGTGTTCTTGATCTGTTTGAATAGTAAATGAAGCTTTTACGTGATTACCATAAATCTTCTCTTGCCTTATGGTTTGCCCATCAAGCTGATCTATCCATTCGGCTGGTCTGTCAGCAGTTAGCACAATTAATGGAATTTGCTGAAAGAAAGCTTCAGCAATGGCTGGCAGAAAATTAAGTGCTGCTGAACCAGAAGTGCAGATTAGTATAACTGGGTTATTGAGTTGCTGAGCCATACCCATAGC
>CAYGNU010000294.1:1525-6241 GCA_964351175.1 uncultured Roseivirgaceae bacterium
ACCCATAGCAAAAAATGCAGCCGACCTCTCATCTGGAATTATTTTGCATTCAAAGTCTCGATGTCTTGTAAAAGCGATTGTTAAAGGAGCGCTTCTAGATCCAGGGCAAATAATTACATGCTTTATTCCTAATTGAGAACAAATTGATGGGATGCTAAAAATTTGAGGGTAATTCAATTTCTAGAAATTACGTTTAGTAGCGTTTTCATTTTCATTTCTGTCTCTAGCCATTCTTTTTCTGGAATAGAGTCTTCTGTAACGCCTGCTCCTGCAAAAAGTATAATATTAGTGGCTTCAATTTTCATGCATCTGAGATTGACATATAAATGTGATTTATTATCGAAATGAATTGGCCCAAGATAACCACTAAAAAGTTCTCTATCATAACCTTCATTCTTCTTTAAGAAGTCATAGGAGGCTTCAAGAGGCATGCCGCAAACCGCAGAAGTGGGATGGAGTAGATTGAGCATGGTACTTCCTAATTCAGGAAAATTCGTCTCTTTCATGTCCACTAGATATTCTGTTTTTAGATGGATAAGGTTGCCTGCTTTTACTGTTTTTGGTCCAATTTCACCAAACTCCCTTAGCCGTATTTTTTTGAAACAATTGATGATGTACCTGCTGACCAATGCTTGCTCCTCAATTTCTTTTTGGGTCCATGCAACTTCAGATAACGACTTATTTTCGTCAAAAGCCTGGGTACCAGCTAGAGCAATAGTTCTGAATATATTTCCTTCAGTACTTATTAACAACTCCGGTGTAGCACCCATCCAATGCCCAAATTCAGGCGTATAATTAATGGATACAAATGCATTAGTATAGCGTTTAGTTAATTCTATAAAATAAGCTCCTGTTTGGTTGTCTGTATCAACTGATATCTCAAATTTCCTTGATGGAACAACCTTAGAAAAAGAACTATTGTGAATAGCACCCACTGACTTTTTTACAAGATTCACATAATGAATATGAGAATCTGAGTCCATTGTAATATCTAAAGAGGAATATTTTGAAGGAGTTTCATTTATACTGCTGAGATGTCTTAATAGATGTTCGCACTTTTCAGTGTTGTTGATTTTTAGCTCGTAACCTTTATTCCAGGTTATTAGCAAATCATTATTAAGAAATAATTTTTTGCTTGAGATATTAAAGGGGGAGAGTATAAATCCTGAACTTAGCTTCTCTAATTCAACTTGATCTAAAGGAGACCCCGAAGAAAAGTCGATCATTACTTGTATCACCTTGCTAAGTGGTTCTCTCCAGGCCGCAAAACAATAGTTGTTTGCTTTACAATACTTTAAGACAGAATTTAGTACCTGTTCAAGTCTTAAATGATCAATCAAGTTTTTTTCAGCGGTTCTTTCTATCATCTTTTATCTATAACTGAAACGGTCAGTCTACTCACACTAACTAGATTTTGATTTTCATCCATTATTGTTATCGACCATACTTGTGTTGAATTGCCAATATGAATAGGGGTAGCCTTACCATAAACATATCCACTCTTAACAGATTTTATATGATTAGCATTAATTTCTAACCCAACCGTAAGATGTTTACTGCTGTCTACTGAGCAGTGAGCTGCTACACTTCCCAAAGTCTCAGCAAGAGTAACACTAGCTCCTCCATGCATAATGCCATAGGGTTGATGGTGCCTATGATCTACGGGCATTTTGGCCTCAACAAATTCTTTTCCAATTGCCGTGAATTCAATGTCTAGATGTTCCATCATTGAATTTTTGGACATCTCATTAAGTTGACTCACAGTAATATTTTCGTTGATCATGGTAATTGATGAAAAAGTCTATTTTTGCGCACCAAAAATAGTTACAAATTGAAGAGCAAAAAAATATATTTGATTAGGCACGGACAGACAGATTTTAACCTTAGAGGTATTGTGCAAGGTTGTGGTGTAGATTCCTCACTCAATACTACTGGTCGAGCTCAAGCAAATGCATTTTATCAATCATACAAACATATCAAATTCGATAAAGTTTATACATCGGTACTACAGCGTAGTATTCAGAGCGTCCAGCAGTTTATTGATCTTGGTCTTCAGCATGAGAAGTTAGAAGGGCTTAATGAAATTAACTGGGGTACTAGAGAAGGTCAGGACATTACACCTGAGGAAGATGCTTACTACCATGAGGTTATAAGGTCATGGCAACAAGGCCAAGTAGATCTGCCGATAGAAGGCGGTGAATCTCCAATGGACGTAGTAGCTAAACAAAAGCCAGCTTTGGATCATATTTTATCTAAAACCGAGGAAGATACAATTTTGATTTGTATGCATGGAAGAGCTATGAGAGTATTGCTGTGCACTATCTTAAATTACCCATTAAGCTGTATGGACCACTTTGAACATGCGAACTTAGGCCTCTATGAATTAAATTATACTGGTACTATGTTTTCAGTTTCAAAATTCAACTGTACAAAACACCTTAATGGTCTGAAATAGTATTTAGTGCAGCTTCAGCCTTAGCGTCAATACTATTCTTATATTCATGACGCTTAAAATCTTTCACTTTATTCAGATAAGTTTTGGCAAGATTAAAATTGTTGTTTTCAATATAAATGTATCCTAGCATGAGTGCACTATTCGGAGCAAAATACCAATGTTCATCATTTGTATTGTTTAGGACTGATTTATATAAATCTATACTTGACTGTTGGTCGCCTTTTTTATGAAAAAAGCGAGCCATACGGTAGTCATATTCAACGGAATCTTTTCTAGATAACAGTTTTGGATGATCTGAAATAATATCCTCTGCTATGCTGTAAAAACCTCCGTCAGTGGCTAGCCTTAGTTTCATTATTTGTTTATTAGGAAGGTCATTATTGTTTAATACTCTTGATGCATATTTATCTGACTCGCTAGTACCCTCGGGTGCAGATCGTGCAGAATTGTAGTAGTTCAAATGTTGAGTATCATCAGATAAATATTGACATAACCATATTTTATAAAGGGTGTCCTTTATGTTTGATGAACCTTTATACAACTCAAGGAATTTTGAATACTGTTTTTTTGCTTCACTATAGTTGCCCTTTTGTATGTAACCATCTCCTGCAAGATAGTAGGAGTAAGTTAGGGTATTCATTTCTTCATGCTCTTCGAACATCTTTAAAGCTTTAGCACTTTCACTAGCCTTAAGGTATAAAACCATTTTTTGAAGTTGTATTAAACCCCCATTAAGATCAATAGATTTATTAAAAGCCAATGAGGCCAATTCGGGTTGATTTAATACATAAGCCTGTAGCAAAGATTTAAGCATGACAGCCTCATAACTGAAATTTGAATTAGAGTTGATTAACAGATCAAGTTGATTTACTCCATCTTCAATAGAGCCATTAAGACCAACTAAGGTTAATAGCCATTGATGCTTTTCTGGAATCGAACCTAGAAGGATATTAATAGCTCCTGACGTCTTGTAATTTGCGATGAACTCAGGGTATAGTTTGATATTTCTTTGAATATTCCGGGAGGCTTGTCTAAAATGCCACGCTGCTTCAAATTCATGACCAAATTTAAAAAGAGATAAGGCATATTTCAATCGAATTTCAGCCATTAAGAAAAGTTTCGTGGGGTCTGAATCAGGTTTTTTTTCCAAATAGATTAGATGTTGATCCAGTTCCTCTTCATATTGCTCCAAATCCTTAGAAGTTTCAATAAGAAGCAAGTCTAATGTTGATTTTAAGTTTTCTAAGTAGATTGTTTCGTTGCAAAGACCTGCATTTTCCTTTTCCTGGAACTTGTAATCTGATAGAAGAATGAAGTAGTCTTCTTTGTACTGGTTGCTAAAAAGCTCTACAGATTGAGCAGCAGATGAAAAATAAAATAAAAAAAGGCAAACTGTAAGGTTCGCCTTTTTAATATACTTTAATAAGTAGATGCTTTTCAAATTTAAGCAGTCTTCTTTTTTCTTGTTGTTCTTTTTGGTTTCTCTTCAACCTCAATTTCCATATCAACGTCTGCAAGTATTCTTCCAGAGTGTTCGTCAATAACGATTTTCTTCTTCTCTTTGATTTCAGCAATTTTCTGAGGAGGGATAACAATGTTACACCCATCAGCTGCACCTCTTTTTACAGAAACAACGGCCAAACCATTCGATAAATTCTTTCTTAGTTTCTCGTAATAGATTAACATTTTTTCATCAATCTTCTTGGTAGCCTTTTCTCTGTCAGAATTTAATTTTTGTTCTTCATCTTGGCTATCATTAAGGATTTCATCAAGTTCTTTCTTCTTATTATCAAGATCAGCACCTCTTTCCTTGATAACTTCTTCTATTGAAGCGATTTCTTCATTCTTCTTCTCAATGTTCTCACCAGCTTCTCTGATTTTCTTTTCTAAGATTTGAATCTCTAGTTCCTGAAGTTCAACTTCTTTAGTGATAGCATCAAATTCTCTGTTATTTCTCACATTCTTCTGCTGATCGTTGTATTTTAGAATCAGCTTCTCAGAATCCTTAATGCCTGTTTTATTGTTTTTAATACTTTCCTCTAATTCATTAAGCTCGTTTTTGAATCTATCTAGTCTTGTGTTATAACCGATAATTTCATCCTCAAGGTCTTGAACTTCATCTGGTAGGTCACCTCTTAATTTCTTAAGTTGGTCAAGTTTGGTGTCAATGGATTGTAATTTTACGAGTGCTTCTAGTTTCTGTGCTACGGTATTATTTTCCATGTATTTTAAAGATAGCTAATAGGGTTAGTAACGGTCTT
>CAYGNU010000295.1:0-6223 GCA_964351175.1 uncultured Roseivirgaceae bacterium
GTCTTTCTGTTAGCAGTCATCTCATCAAACGACACTGGTGTTACTTCTACGTGAAGGTCAATTCTATCTAAGAGTGGGCCACTTATCTTACTTAAATATCTTTGAACTACACCCGGACCACACACACATTCTTTTTCCGGATGATTATAATACCCACATGGACAGGGGTTCATACTGGCAATTAACATGAAATTAGCAGGGTAATCTAACGAAACCTTTGCCCTCGAAATGGTGACTTTTCTATCTTCCATTGGCTGGCGCATTACCTCGAGGACTGTGCGTTTAAACTCTGGCAACTCATCTAAAAACAATACCCCATTATGTGCCAAGGATATTTCTCCTGGTTGTGGGTTTCCACCCCCACCCACTAATGCTACATCACTAATCGTGTGATGTGGAGATCTATAAGGCCGTGTGGAAACCAAGGCAGCATCTTTACCTAGTCGACCTGCGACAGAGTGAATTTTGGTTGTTTCTAATGCTTCATATAAACTTAAAGGTGGTAAGATTGAAGCAAGTCTTTTGGCTAACATAGTTTTGCCGGCACCGGGCGGACCAATCATAATAGCATTATGCCCTCCAGCCGCGGCTATTTCCAGCGCTCTTTTTATATTTTCCTGACCTTGTACATCTTTAAAATCTGCACTGTAATTATCAATCTGAGCCATGAACACATCTCTTGTATCCACCTCAAGCGGCTCTATTTTTAATTTGCCTTCAAAGAAGTCAACCGCCTCTGCTATAGTTTCAACTCCAATAACATCTAGATCATTTACAATAGCTGCTTCTTGAGCATTTTCTTTTGGAAGCACAAATCCTTTGAATTTATTTTTTCTAGCTTCAATGGCTATTGGAAGCACTCCTTTTATAGGCCTCAAGGACCCATCCAAAGCTAGTTCACCCATAATCAGATATTCTTCCATTTTATCAGCGCCTATCTGATCAGAAGCTTTAAGAATGCTTAATGCAATAGGGAGGTCATAAGCACTACCTTCTTTTTTAATATCTGCAGGAGCCAGATTAACCACTACTTTTTGACGTGGCATTCTATAACCATACTGCTTCACAGCTGACTCTACACGATGTTCGCTCTCCTTGATAGCGCTATCTGGTAATCCGCTCATGAAGAACTTTAGCCCTTGGCCTACATTAACTTCTATTGTGATGATTTTGGCATCAACGCCATATACTGCCGCTCCAAATGACTTAGCAAGCATTATTTAACTAGTTTTTCGACTAATAAAATTAGAATGTGAATGACCTTAATATGAATTTCCTGAACTCTATCGGCATAACCATAATGTGGTACTCTTATCTCAACATCTGCCATTCCATCCATTTGACCACCACCGTTTCCAGTCAAAGCAATCACTTTAACTCCTTTCTTTTTAGCCGCTTTAACGGCATGTATCACATTCTTAGAGTTGCCACTAGTACTTATTGCTAAAAGAACATCACCTTCTGATGCCACTCCTTCAACAAATCGTGAAAAAACATAATCAAAACCATAGTCATTGCCAACACATGACATGTAACTAGGGTCAGAAATAGCTATTGCTGGTAAAGGGTTTCTATCATCTCTGAACCTCCCTGTTAGCTCTTCAGCAAAATGCATAGCATCACAGTGAGAACCACCATTACCACAGGAAATCACTTTGCCGCCAGCTTTAAAGGTATTGGCTAATAGTGTGGCGGCTTCTTCAATGCTGTTAATATTCTTAGGATCGGCAATAAATTTATCAAGCACGTCATAGGCGTGCAGAAGCTCTTGTTTAATAATGAGCTGATTATCATCCATAAAAAGTCATTTAATTTTCGTCACTCTCATCCTCTGAAGCACTTTTATTATCTGCTTCAGTTGATGCTTTTGATTCATGTCTTTTGCTGCTTGTAGCCTCTTGAAGATCAAACATTTTTGCTTTTAATGCATTGACCTCCTGCTCTAAGGCAGCTTTTTCTTTGGAACTTGTCCGGGAGTCGATTCCCGAAAAGATCAAATTGATAAAAAACAATAATAAACCCAGTGCTGAAACATAGACCATCATGGACATTTTGCCTCTTAGATACAGCAAAAATTCAAAATCTTCGGAACGATAATTAACATAAATAGAGACAACCAGAAGGGCTATGTGAAATAGCAGGTATATCAAGAAAAAAATAGACTTTGGCTTTTTCATAATCGAAAGTTAAAATACAATTGGTTGTCTTAGTACCGTGAAAATAAATCTACAAAAATTAAATTAAGTATTTTGCATGCTACTAAGTTTTTTATAAACACCATCTTTGGCTAATAACTCATCATGCTTTCCTCTTTCTAGTATTTCTCCGCTTTGAATTACAATAATTTCATCAGCATGCTGGATAGTACTTAAACGATGTGCTATAACAATGGAAGTTCTATTTTTCATCAAGTTAGACAATGCTTCCTGCACTAGCATCTCTGATTCCGAATCAAGTGCAGATGTTGCTTCATCTAAAATTAATATTGGCGGATTTTTAAGTACTGCTCTGGCTATACTAATTCTCTGGCGTTGACCCCCAGACAACTTCATACCTCGCTCGCCAATATTTGTTTGGTAGCCATGTTCTAATTCAATAATAAAATTATGAGCGTTGGCTATTTTAGCTGCATTTATAACATCTTCTTCTCTCGTATTCTCTAGTCCGAAGGCAATGTTATTAAAAATTGTATCATTAAAAAGAATCGATTCCTGCGTAACAATTCCCATTTGTTTCCTGACCGAATCAATGTTACAATCCTTTAATGAATGTCCATCAATTTTTATATCACCACTGGTGACATCATAAAACCTTGGCACAAGGTCAGCCAACGTTGACTTACCACCGCCTGACTGTCCTACTAATGCAATAGTTTTACCCTTTTCTATTTCGAGTGTAATATTTTTTAGAACTTGATTATCATTGTCATAAGAAAAAGAAACATTCTCAAATTTTAGACTATCGTTAAAACCTTCAACAATATAAGCATTTGGCTTATTCTGAATCTCAGGAACTTTATCAATGATATTGAATATTCTCTCTCCAGAAACTATTCCTTTCTGAACGCCAGACAGTCCTTGCGAAAATGCTTTAGCAGGTGAAATAATCTGTGAGAATATGGCTAAATAAGCAATAAACTCTCCCGCACTAAGATCAGACTGATTGTCTAGAACAAGTGAACCACCTACCCACAGAATAACAGTAACAATTCCAATTCCTAAAAATTCTGAGATAGGTGAACCTAGCTCTTTTCTGTAAGAATAAGACAAATTTACTTTACGATAGAAATTCGTTTCCGTATCTATTTTATTCTGAACATATTCACGAGCATTAAAAGCTTTTATAATTCGCATGCCGCCAAGAGTTTCATCAAGGATATTCACGATTCTACCTAGTGATTCTTGACTTTGAATTGCTTTCTTTTTCAACTTCTTAACAATATACCCCAATGCACCGCCAGCAGTAGGCAAGATTAATAAGGTGAAAAAAGTAAGCTTGGCGGAAATACTGAATAGCGCAATAAAATATACTATAATAGTAATAGGCTCTCTGAATAACGACTTTGGACTACTTAGTATCGATACTTCAACTTCCTGCACATCATTTGTAACTCTTGATATTAAGTCTCCCTTTCTTTCGCTACTAAAAAAACCAAGGTGCATTTTAGACACTTTATTATATACATCCATTCTCAGATATTTAACAACATCAAGTCTAATGCGAGCACTAATTATTGCGGATAAATACCTGAACAAATTTGTAAATAGAACAGAGATAAGTACAACTATGCACACAAAGATCAGCGCTTGCTTTTCACCGTGCTGTGCTATAATAGTTGAGAACTGATAATTGAAAATATCTTTGATATAGGAAATACTTAATTCAAATGATTCAGGTTTAACAAACACCTGATCCGTTTCTTCCTTAAATAGAACAGAAAGTAGTGGCCCTATTAGTGCCAAGTTAAAAACACTAAAAATAGAGCTGAGTAAAACAAATGTAATATACTGCGGTAGGAATAGACGCAGCTTTTTGGCGTAACCAAAAATTCTTAAAAATATCTTCATAATTCTAAAATCGGCTGCAAGTTAGCTGTTAATGATTAAAACTCATTTAGCCTTTGTGGAATATTCCATCTCAACGAAAATGATGTGAAATTGGTATCTTCTTCAACCAATTCGCTTTTCAATGACCTATGTATAAGGGTGGCATCAATAAAAAAATTATGTTTCAACTGGTAGGAAGCCGTTAGGTTAGCCATTAAAAGATCAGAAGAAATCCCTTGTCCAATCTCATTTCCGAAGTCTTGTTCTCTGGTGCTATTATTAAGAAGGATATTACTTCCCCAATTTTCTCCAGCTCCATCAGCCCCGTAATTTGCAGCTATCAACTTGCCGGTCAAGTAGAGTTTTTTAATAGGTTGATACCTTATTATACCAACCCACTCTTTAAAGTTGGCACCAAGTGGGTGAGCTAAAGGCTGTCTATAATGAGAGTACTCACCGTATTGACTGCTATGAGAATAGACGTATGGTCTAGCAATATTGGCTTCTGCTTGAATATCAAGATTTCTAATACCGAATGCATCGATATATTCTCCACCTAGTTGGAAGGCAAATTTATTAGCCCACCAGCCGTTTCCTTCTTTAAGATTTTCAAATAAAAATTCATCTAAGACTAATTGGCCATAAAGTGAAACTCTTTTGGCTGCTAACCATTTAAAGTCCAAGCCTAACAGTACATTATCTGAACTTCCATTTTGTTGTTCAATAGCTCTATAAAAAATGATAGGATTTAGGTACTTCAATTCTGGATTATTACCTAAGGAATCTGGTTTACTGTAAATCACAGACTCAAAAATTCCGATATTAAATTTCTTTCCAATATTCACACCTAAGTGGTGGAAAGCCATATACTTGCTCGGATATCCAACATTAGCAATAAGTCCACCAGGAGAGCTTCTAGTGTTAGCTGTCATCTGAGTAAACAAATTGGTATAATTAAGTTTCCAAACCTTTGTATTCATTCTAAGAAACAAAGAAGCTGGAGCGAAATCAGACAATATTAACGATCGATAGCCGTTGCCAACATTGAACCTATCATGACCAAACTGTAATTCAATATGTTTAGTAGCATTGAAGTTGATATAGCCTCTTGCAGTAAAGAAATCAACTCCATCATCCTTAAAGCTTTTCCAAAAACCTTCATGGGGAACAATTCTGTTAGTTCTAATATAGTTCCTTACATATTCGGGACCTACCATCTGATTTTCACCAATAAAAGAATAAAAACCAACCTTATTATCGATCATCCCCCTCACTTCTACACCTCTTGTATTAATAAACGTCTTAATGTCAGAAGCTGATTCCTGACCTGCTCCTAAATAGAGAACAGGATTTACATGTAAGTCAAAATCGTCCTCACTAACATGATAAAGGTCAGATTTAGACTTGTAAAAATGCTTTAAGATTGGTTTTTCACTTTGATTAGAAAGTTCTGACCATTCCCAGTTGTCATTACTTAGATAGGACAGATTAAACTTATCGATTTCTGAAAGAGACTCATCATTGGTTTGAATTGAGTCAGTGAATGTGGCAATATCTTTCCTTGAATACGCCTTCCAAGAAGAAAAGAAATATGGATTTATTTCACCTGAACGTATCTCATATCGATCTATCCAATGATAATAATCTTCATTTAAGGGTGCATAACTACTCTGCGCTTGAACCACAGAATTAAAAAAAATAAGAATTAAAAGCGCTCTCTTCATACCTTAATTGATGTAGTCTGCAAAATACATAAATTTTGTCTTTATCTTTACAGAATAAAGTTGAGTAATGTTTTGTACTTAATTAGTAAATAATTAATTTTGTGCCTCTTTTGAGAGGATTGAACAGATAAGGATAAATAAAATGAAAAAAGACCTACATCCAGAATACAGAGAAGTGATTTTCCATGATACTTCAAGTGACGTTAAGTTTATGACAAGATCTACCATAAGCACAGGTGAAACTATGGCTTGGGAAGATGGAAAAGAATACCCTTTGGTAAAAGTGGAAGTAAGTTCTGCTTCACACCCATTTTACACTGGTAAAAAATTATTTGTTGATACTGCTGGTAGAGTAGAGAAATTCAACAAAAAATACAAAAAATAAAGATCGGAAGTTTTCGATTTTAAAAGTCTTCAAGATGAGCTTATCTTGAAGACTTTTTTATTTTTGTG
>CAYGNU010000296.1:0-6211 GCA_964351175.1 uncultured Roseivirgaceae bacterium
TGTCCTTCAACTTTAATATCATCGCTAATTTCAATAGTTGTAGCGTCATTGGCGCCTGTTCTCCATACCTTACCATATGGCTCATGATCACCAATCATTTTACGTCCTCTTGCTGAGGGTTGGCTGTAGTCAATTTTTATGTCAACACCGGCTACCTTACCTTCTGCAGTGGCTGGAGGACTTGGTTTTTGAGCCATAGACATTGTCACTGAGAATGCCATTAATAAAATACTGAGAAATGTTAGTTTAAATTTATCCATCATCATAATTTTTAGTTGTTAGCCTTATGACTAAAGGATACGTAAACGGAAAGAAATCGTTGATTTTAAAAACAAAAAGTGCTGATCCATGAAGATCAACACTTTTCATTATTTTCAACCTGTAAACCATATAGATTTACGATTGAAAATCTCGAAGGTTGTGATTTCTTAAAAAAAATTAAAACGCTTCTGCAAAGGCAAAGTAGAAACCGCTGGTATTCTCCCCAATACCATAGTCTATTCGTATATTTATTCTGTCCGATTCATTAACCATCAGCCTTAATCCACCGCCTGCCGTCCACTTAAAATCACGAAGATCAAAACTTTTCAAATCAGAAGCTACATCTCCAAAAGCTGAGAATGCCGTCAAACCCAACCATGGCAATATTTGTCTTCGATATTCCCCTTGAAAAGACATCTGCTGATTATCCCTATAACGGCCATTATAATATCCCCGCATAATGGTCTCCCCACCTAATAATGACATCTCTCTAAAGGGGGTATTAGAGGTATTAAATTCTCCAAAAAATTGTGAAGCAATTACTTCCTTATCTGACAATGTCCAATACTTTCTAACGTCCAATGTATACCTATTGAAATTAAAATCTCCACCTATCCCTTGCCCATGAAAGAAATTAGAAATCTCAATAAATGATCCCTCTCTAGCATTGAGAACATTGTCTCTGCTATCATAAACTATTGATAGTCCTAATCCAGAATTAATACCTATTTCGCTATTAACTCTAGCTTCTTCGTCTAATAGAAAATCTGGCTCAAACTTCAAATCATAAAGGCTTGTAAACCGATATTGAACACCTGCAAATAAGTTGTCTTTAATCTTTTTGAGAACACGTTGTCTGAATATCACTACCTGATATTCTAGGTTTTCCTCAAACTCTTTTTTAGTATTGTTACCTATACCATAGTAAAATATAGGGAAATCATAGTATGACAATTCACCATTGAATATCATGTTTTCATCTTTAGTAAAAACATTGTGGTTAGACTGTAATATAATTTGGTCATTCAACGTATAGGCAGCCAATACCTGAAAATTAGAATTTCTTGTGGTAACCTTGTCTCCAAGATTAAAAACGAAGGACGTTAGTGCTCCAAAACCTAGTCTTGTCTCAGGCGTATAAAAAATGGCTGGAAGCGGTATGATCTTTACCTGCTTATCTTGCTTAATGCTGTCAGCACTTTGAGAAAATGAAATTCTGCATGCACCGATTGACAAGGAAAATAAAATTAGGGCAATTCGAAACTTGCTCATTCGCCCTTTATTTAAGTAATATTTTCCAAGCATTGTCCACTTCTCCTTTTTGTAAATATTCTTTAGCGAGTAAATGAATTTGCTCTGTACTAGAAGGATATGTACTCAAAGTAGTGATGAATGAATCAATTTGCTCTTTATTAGGCAAGGATTCAACATTGCCCAATCTTCCCAAATCATTACCTGAAAGTATATGGCTATTTCTAATTTCTGATGGTATATGATCTACCCCGATACCCAGGGTTGTTAAAGGTTTGGGTATCTCAAAAATAGCGTCTCCTTGAACTCTACTATACCAATTCCCACCAAGCCGTGCAACTGCATCTAATTTAAAAGGGTCGATGCGTTGCTCAGTATCCAGTATTTGATCATTAATGTGCATTAGTAGCACTTCGCAAATAACGAGGTTGCCAGATCCTGCTTTTCCTCCTAAAGGCTTGACTTCGATAACTTTGCATTCAAAAGCCACGGGAGCTTCTGCAACTCTAGGTGGTTTAATTTTTTCAGATGAAACTGCTGTAAAACCTGATTTTTCAAATTCATTGACTCCTTTAGGGTATTCTGTACTTGCCAAAGACATTTGCTCCACCATGGAGTAGTTCACCATATTGATTACCACTTCATCTACCTCCAAAACATTTTCATAGGTATGTTTGGTAGTATTATCTCTCCCTCTTCGGGCTGGAGAGAAAATAAGAATGGGTGGATTAGCACCAAAACAATTAAAGAAACTAAAAGGACTAAGATTTATATTTCCTTGTTTATCAATAGTACTTGCAAAGGCAATTGGTCTTGGTGAAACTGCTCCAAGCAAATAACCATGCATTTTAGGTACAGAAACATCTTTTGGATCAATGGTCAGCATGTTGGATTATTTAGCAGGTAAAACTTTAGACCTTACTTCTCCAAAGCCCACTCTTATGCCATCTTTTTCGGCAAACCCTCTCATAATCACTGTATCCCCATCTTCAATGAATTTTCTTTCAGTACCATCAGAAAGCTTTATCGGCTTGGTTCCTTTCCAAGCTAATTCTAACATGGATCCATAAGAATCTGGCGTATGCCCGCTTATCGTGCCTGAAGCGTACATATCCCCAACCTGCATATTACATCCATTTGCTGTATGGTGTGCCAACTGCTGATTAACATTCCAATACATGTATTTGAAGTTGCTTTTGCAGATAAGGTTCTCTTCCCCGCCATCCGGCTGAAGTAAGACTTCCAAATTAATATCGAAGTTCTTATCACCTGAATACTCAAGGTAAGGAAGTACACTTGGTTCTTGTAATGGACCGGCCGTTCTAAACGGTTTTAACGCATCCATTGTCACTATCCAGGGAGAAATAGAAGAAGCAAAGTTCTTTCCTAAGAAAGGTCCAAGAGGCACATACTCCCAAACCTGCATATCTCTAGCGGACCAATCATTAAATAAAACAAATCCAAAAATATACTCAGAAGCCTTTTTTGTACTTACAGACTCCCCTAACTCATTTTCCTTACAAGTGATAAAGGCTGTTTCTAACTCAAAATCCAATCTTTTTGTCGGACCAAAAGTTGGTAATTCTGCTTCTGGAGCTTTGGTCTGTCCCTTTGGTCTGTGAATATTTACTCCACTCGGTATAATTGATGATGCTCTGCCATGATAACCTACTGGCAAATGTTTCCAGTTAGGTAAAAGTGCATTATCAGGATCTCTAAACATAGTGCCTACATTGGTAGCGTGTTCTATGCTTGAGTAAAAATCAGTGTAATTAGGTATCTTAACTGGCATCAGCATTTCCGCTTCATTCATTGGTATTAATGCCATTTCGGCATCTGCTTTATGCCCTTGTAACTCATCATTATTGACATCCAGAAGCTCCGAGATCCTACCTCTAACTTCTCGAGCAATCTTCTTTCCCAGTCCTATAAAATCATTAAGGTACTGCTGATTAAAAACACCTGATGGCAATCCTAAACCATCAAAATATCCATTTTCATGAAGATAGGTAAGGTCAAGTATATTATTACCGATAGCAACTCCAGCTCCGGCAGCAAGATATTCTGTTTTAAATATTCCGAATGGTAAATTTTGAATTGGAAAATCAGAGTCCTTTTCAACTTCTACCCAAGATTTCAGAGATGGATCATTCGCCTTTATCATTACTTATTTTTTGCCTGCAAATTTAACTTTTTAAGTGTACTTAAGAAACGATTGTACAACTCTTACAGCCATTTTGATTTGATTTTAAGTTCATCCATAGCTTTAAATTATATAATTTTGCAGCCTCAATTTTTAGCAAAAAAGTATATGTCATTATCAACAAAATACGATTCATCAGCAGTAGAAGACAAATGGTACGCCCATTGGATGGAAAAAGGATTTTTTCATTCTACCCCTAACCCTGATAAAGAACCGTATGCCATAGTCATACCTCCACCAAATGTTACTGGAGTATTGCATATGGGACATATGCTTAATAATACCATTCAGGATGTTCTGATAAGAAAAGCCAGAATGGAAGGAAAAGAAGCCTGCTGGGTACCTGGTACCGACCATGCTTCTATCGCCACGGAGGCTAAAGTAGTGAGAATGCTTCGTGAAAAAGGTATCAAAAAAAGTGATCTGACAAGAGAAGAGTTCCTGGCTCATGCCTGGGAGTGGAAAGAGAAGTATGGAGGTATTATCCTTGAGCAGCTTAAGAAGTTAGGCGCTTCATGTGACTGGGACAGAACCTCTTTCACTATGGATGACCATTACTACAAGGCAGTAATAAAGGTATTTGTAGATCTTTATAATAAAGGATATCTCTACCGTGGACTTAGAATGGTCAACTGGGATGTCGAGGCAAAGACAACAGTATCCAATGAAGAGGTTCTTTATCGTGAAGGTGGCGAGGTTTCGAAACTTTATTCTGTAAAATATCAACTAAAAGATAGTGATGAGTTTGTGGTAATTGCCACTCAAAGACCAGAGACTATCATGGGTGATACTGCCATAGCTGTTAACCCTACTGATGATCGTTTCAAACACCTTATTGGCAAAAAAGCTTTAGTTCCTTTCATTAACCGCGAAATTCCAATCATTGGAGATGAGTATGTTGAGTTAGATTTTGGAACTGGATGTTTGAAAGTAACGCCTGCTCACGATCCAAATGACTATGAAATTGGTTTGAGGCATAATCTTGAAATTATCGATACGATAAGTGATGATGGAACCTTGAATGAGAAGTGTGAAATACCAAAATATGTAGGTAGAGATAGGTTCGAAATAAGAAAGCAGATTATAAAAGACCTAAAAGCTGCAGAAATTCTTGTAGATGAAAAGGACTTTACTACAAGAATTGGTCGCTCCGAAAGAACGGATAGTGTAGTTGAGCCAAAGCTATCATTGCAATGGTTTATTAAGATGAAAGATATTTCCAGAACTGCTCACAAAGCTGTAATGGATGACGAAATATTATTGCACCCGGCCAAGTTCAAGAACACATACAACCACTGGATGGAGAATGTAAAGGATTGGTGTATTTCTAGACAGCTCTGGTGGGGCCAGCAAATTCCTGCATACTACTACGGCTCAAATGAAGATGATTATGTTGTAGCCGAAACGATAGAAGAAGCACTTGTATTAGCCAAGAAGAAAAGTGGTTATAATAATCTTCAATTAGCAGATTTAAAACAGGATGAGGATGTACTTGACACTTGGGCATCATCTTGGTTGTTTCCTTTAGAAGTATTTAAAGGCTTTGATGATCAATGCTTTAAAGATGGAAAAATTGTTGATGGTCTGAATAAAGAATTAGACTATTATTACCCTACTGCTACTTTGGTTACTGCTCCTGAAATTTTATTTTTCTGGGTTGCGAGGATGATCATTGCGGGTTATGAATATAAAGGTGAAAAACCATTTAAAGATGTTTATCTAACAGGAATTGTTCGTGACAAACAGCGTAGAAAGATGTCTAAATCTTTAGGCAATTCTCCAGACCCGTTAGATCTGATTGCTCAACATGGTGCTGATGCCGTAAGAACAGGAATGCTTTTCAGCTCACCTGCTGGCAACGACTTGTTGTATGATGAGAAGTTGATTGAACAGGGGCGTAACTTTGCCAATAAGATTTGGAATGCTTTCAGGCTTGTTCAGGGATGGGAAGTTGATTCGAGCCTATCAGGAGATGATAACAAAGCTTCTATAGCTTGGTTTGAGGCCAGGTTCAATGAGACTTTGACAGAAGTTGAAGATCATTTTTCTAAGTTCAGAATGTCAGATGCATTAATGTCAACCTATAAGCTTATTTGGGGCGATTTCTGTTCTTGGTACTTAGAGATGATCAAACCTGATTATCAAAAACCTATTGATGCACAGACTAAAGAAGCTACCATTACATTCTTTGAAAAAATACTTAAACTACTTCACCCATTCATGCCGTTTATTACGGAAGAGCTGTGGCATGAATTAGGAGATAGAAAAAATGATGATTGCATCATAGTAAGTGAATGGCCAAAAGCTCAGGCATTTGACAGTGAAATTTTGAAAGAGGCTGAGTTAGCCTTTGAAGTGATTAGTAATATTCGAAACATAAGAAACGCAAAGCAGATTGCTCAAAAGGATCAGTTAGCTTTAAAAGTTAAAGGTGAAGGTTTTAATAAATTCAACGCCTTCAGTTTTGTGATTCAAAAATTAGGTAACCTATCAACC
>CAYGNU010000297.1:0-6164 GCA_964351175.1 uncultured Roseivirgaceae bacterium
CAACTCCCAGGTAAAATACTTATTGAGTCTATCCGCCCGAAGTATAATATTGCTAGTATGCTGCTTCATTGGCCTCGTATAATTTCGACAGGATCTATATGTTCGGCCTTTCTGGCTGGTAGATATCCTGCTAAAAAGGTAGATATCATAGCAAAGGTGATTCCGATAAAATAATACTTAGGATTCCAATTGACAGGAAAAGTCTTTACTGTCGGCAGCGCCTCCGTTTCGAATGGCGTATGATCAATTAATACAGAAATACCATAACCAAATACAAGTCCTAAAATGCCTCCTACTAGACCTATAAGCATGGCTTGAGAAATAAAAATATACTTTACGTCTTTACCAGAAAACCCTGTTGCTTTAAGAATAGCGATATCATTCATCTTCTCGTAAATGAGCATATTCAAAATATTGTAAATACCGAATCCTGCTACTATCAAGAGCGTGATGGACACTGCATAGGTTATGATATTTCTGATGGAAGTTCCCGTTTCAAATTGCGCATTGGCTTCATTGATATCAACGGCTGTTAAATCAAACTCTCGCTCATTTTCCTTAGCCATAGGATCCGCATCCTCCATCTGATGCAACTTGATATTGATATCGGTGATGTAATTCTGACCTTCTCCCAATATCTGCTGAGCAGTTTTTAAATTGATATAACTCTGTGCATTATCAATTTCGGCTAGGCCGCTTTGATAAAATCCTACCAATTTCAGTTGAAAAACATCCCCCTTGCTAGAGATGATTTGGACATTGTCACCAATTTTTAAAGACAGTTTTTTGGCAACTCCAATACCCATTAAAATACCATTAGATGTGCGCTTTAAAGCATTAGCATCACCTTCAAAAATATAATCATCTATTTTGAACAACCGAGATTCTTCAAGAATATCAACTCCATTTAAAATTCCGTTGATCTGTAACGAACCAGCTGAGTAAAACGCCTGAGCGCGCACCAAAGGTGTAACTCCTTTAACACGTTTATCGTCTTTGAGATGGCTAATTAACGGTATGGCATTATGAATTCTCTCCTGACTAAACTTCGGCTTAATGGAATGTATTACATTAAGAGCATCACTAAATTCTGAAGCATAATCTATGGGTTGCTTTTCACTTGGCTTAATTTCATTATAAACATGAACATGTGGAGTCCTATTAAGAATAAGTCCGTCTAGCAGGTTATTTAGACCTGTCATGAAACTCACTAGAATGATAAAGGTACCAATACCAAAAGTAACTCCTAGTGCAGCAGTGCCTGACTGCTTAAGTCTAGAAAGTAAATGAGTTTTTGAAATGGATAAGATGATGGACCAATTCATGACCTAAGGCTCGTAAATTATGGTGGTAGAGTCGATGCCAGATAGAATTTCAGCATATTCCATGCTCGTCACTCCTACTTCTACCTTGATGAGACCTTCATCAGTATTAATAAGATTCCCTTCTTGTAAAAACCTTCTTGGAATAACCAGGGCATCCTGTTTTTGACTTACTATAATATTGGCCTCTCCTGATAATCCAGAATACAAATTGTCAGGAGGTGTTAGAAACTTGGCCTCAATAATAAAAGTTTGTGTACGGCTATTTTTCTGTGGTAAGATTCGGGATAAGATGGCTTCAAGTGTCTTGTTTTCAAAGGCATCTAGTTTTATGATCACCTTTTGGCCCGTCTTTACTTTAGTGATATCCACTTCATCCACCTGCATTTTGATGATGAATGCCCCACTTTTACCTATGGTAGCTAAAGGTTCTTGAGGGCTAATCAGCTCTCCTGGTTCCATAAATACACTGTAAACAAGACCTTTCATCCTACTTGAAATAGTAAAGTCATCTTTGCCCAACTGAGCATTTTCATAATTATTTTGAGCCTGATTGACCATGGCTCTTAATTCTGTTTCGGTTCTATTATATTCCTTAAACAGCGACTCCAATGTCTGTTTGGATACTTTGTAAGCTAACTCCCTTTGTTCATATTCCTTGGCTGTACCAATGTTTTGTTCCCAAAGCCTCTTTTGACGCATATAATCGGCAGAATCTTGTTGATGAGTTATTTTAGCGGTTTGAATCTTATTGTTAAGACTTTTTAATACCGAACCTGAGCCAGATAAATTGTCTTTTGCCAACTTTAAGGTTAATCGGGCATTGTCAGCATTTAGTTTTGATGAAGCATTAGAGATTTGAGCTATAGCTTGATTTTCGTTAACTATATCTCCTTCCTTCACATAAATTTCAGAGATAATACCACTAACTACAGTATGTACTTCATAAAAATGCTCTGGCTCAATATTGACCGAAGCATAAACAGACTCTGTAATTGGTTTATATTGGGCTTTAATAGAATCTTCATTTTTATCACACCCCGTTACTATGACGATAAATAGGATAGTCAGAATTAAGAGTAAAAGTCTTCTTATGTGAGGTATGTAAGTGGTGAGCATTCTAATTGTTAATGTGAATAACATATAATACTAATATCGAGGTTTTATGATAAGACATTGGCTTGATAATGTCATATGATTAGATGATTAATATCAATAACTATGGCTGAGGCTATTGTTTAATACAGTCTGTCTGAAAGTATATTAGGTTCAGTCTCCACTCCTCTTTTTTTAGTAATTCAAAAAATAATTATCCTCAACCGATCAAATTGTTTTGCATTTCTAAAAACAATTTTTTACCATTGTACTGTATTAGTTAAGTAGTACACTAAATCAGTATCAATGATTAACATAAAAAATCTCAATTTCACTTATGCCAAAAAGCAGCAGCCATTGTTCAATGAGTTGGACTGTGAGCTCAATGCCGGAAGCATAGTAGGCCTTCTGGGTAAAAATGGTGCAGGCAAGACCACACTGCTCAAGCTTATGATCGGGCTATTGTCCCCTACTGAAGGACAGGTAGATGTTATAGGTCATCAACCTTATAACCGACAACCTTCGCTCCTTCAGGATATTTACTTTGTATCCGAAGAATTTTATATTCCAGGTATTTCCATTAACAACTATGTAAAGGCCAACTCAGGCTTTTACCCTCGCTTTGATTTGGAGTTATTGCAGCGCCTGATCAAAGATTTTGAACTGCCAGAAACAAAGAGTTTACAGAAACTTTCTTACGGTCAAAAAAAGAAGTTTCTCATCTCTTTTGCTTTGGCGACTAAGTGCAGATTGCTGGTTTTGGATGAGCCTACCAATGGCTTGGACATCCCTTCAAAATCTATTTTCAGAAGAGTATTGGCTGGCTCTTTAGATGAAGATCAATTAGTTATTATTTCCACTCATCAGGTCAAGGATGTGGAAAATCTGATTGATAGGATTTTGATGTTAGAGAATGGTAAGTTCATCATGCAGAAGGATCTTTTTGACATTTCATCACAACTCAATTTTTCAACGATTTCCTCTGCAGAAGGAGCTGATGTATTGTACAGCGAAATGGTGCCTGGAGGCTACAAAGTCATTTCTGCTCAGGTCAATGGAAGCTCATCGGTTGACATAGAATTATTATTTAACGCCATATCCAATGGCAGCGAAAAACTGAAAGAATATGTCCAGTAATACATTTAACATAAAAAGGTTTATAATGCTTTTCAAACAGCATTATATTCATAACAACCAGCTGTTGCTGTTTTCTACAGTGGCTTACATAGGAGTAATATTTATTTTACTCACTATGGTGCAAATGGGCAATGATCGCATCCCACATGATGTGGAAATGTTCAGGGGCTTTCTTATAGGCTTTGTATCAGTATTTGGCATTCTATATACAGGATATTCATTTCCAGCATTTAGAGCTAAAGAAAGCACGATAAATTATTTGATGGTGCCTAGTTCGGTTTTGGAGAAGTTTCTGTTTGAATTATTAAGCAGGTTATCTGTAATTCTGATACTTCTACCCTTCTTATTCTGGATCACCTTTCATTTTCAAGGGTTCTTCTTCAATCTATTTACTGATTTGGAATTTCAAGCTATTGGATTTGGACAGGTTTTAGATTTTGAATTACCTAATCAAATAAAGGATCATGCCTTTTGGTTTATCACCTTAATCATTTCAATGGTTATGTTAGGTTTTGTTTTGCCTTTTACTGGTGGGGCCATGTTTACAAAACAGCCTTTGGTGAAAACCTTATTTGCAGTAGCTATCATCATAATCTTTTTCTCGGGTTGTATTTATATAGCTCTAGAACCTTTTGGTGTGGCAAAGTATAATCCTAACGACACGCTGTGGCTGGTTCCACATAATGAAAAAGGGGCTTTCAAATTCTTTGGCTCTGCGGCAATATTAGCCAACGTGGTCCTACTATTTGTTGCCTACAGAAAGTTAAAAGAAAGGGAGGTTTAATATGGAATTTCAAAATGGCAAAAGCATATTTCTGCAAATAGCAGACAGCATTACCGATAAAGTGGTAAGTGGCGAATTTCCGGCAGGTGAAAAGATTCCATCTGTGAGAGAACTGGCTTCCGAAATGGGAGTAAATCCAAACACTATTATGAGAACCTACAGTGAACTACAAGCTATGAGCATTATAGAAAATCAAAGAGGCATCGGGTATTTTGTAAACCTACAGGCACAAAAGATCATATTAGAAGGAAAAAAAGAAGAGTTCTTCAGTAAGGTTCTTCCAGAATTTTTAAGACAAGCATCGCTTTTAGGCATTACCTCTGGCGAATTGAAAAAGCATATAGAAAACATAAAATAAGAGATATGAAACTGAGCAATAAAATACTCATCGGGTTTTTCGGCTTCATATTTATCTATATGACAGCGGCCTTTACAGAGATAAGGTTAAAAGGTGACCCAAATCAATTAGACGAGTTTAATGGCATTTCCGAAACCGTAGGAATTGTTGGCATCAATTACCTCATCCTACCTGACTTGGATCAAAGTATTTCTATAGTTGGAACAAATGATCCAAGAATTGAGGTACGGAGTATAAAAGGAGATGTACTTCAATATCTTGAATATGAGGTTTCCGGAGATACCCTAACAATTATACAATTTGATCTGGAGGAAAAATCACGCGTAAAACTATTTATACATGTACCTAAAACAAAATTTGCAGGCGTGACAATGAAAGATGCTGGAGTTACCATTGGTGAATTAGATGTACCCTCACTTACTATTAATCAATATGACGGCTGGATCAGGCTTGGCGAAAATAACAAAGTGGGGAAATTGAATCTAAAAGCCGAGCACGATGCCTATTTCAATATTAATGGCGGCAGTCTTGATTCACTTTCAGCTCAAGTTGATGGCTCTCAATTATCAATAATGTCTCCGGTTAGAGTTGTAGAAGGTTCTATCTCCAATGATGCTTATGTAACCTTAGAAGGAACAACGGAAATCAGATTTAAAAAGGATGAAAGTAGCAGGCTGATTTTGAATTAAATTGAAACAAACAAGACAATGATGTAACAAAAACGGTTTTAAATCTTCCTAAAGTAAATCAAACAACAATGTCAAAGGTCAAAAACTCAAATAGTTCTCAACTCAAAGCCCTATGAACATCCAGATTACGGGATTATCAAAAGTATACCCCAATGGTTTTGCTGCCATAAAAGATATTAACCTTGAAATAGGCAGTGGTATGTTCGGACTGCTGGGTCCAAATGGAGCTGGCAAGTCAAGCTTTATGCGCATACTCGTAACAGTTCAAAAATCTACCTCTGGAACCATTCTTATGGACGGGATGGATATCAACCAAAACAGACAAAAGATCAGACCTTTGATCGGGTATTTGCCTCAAGACTTTACCTACTTCTCAAAACTCAAAACCTGGGAATTTCTTGATTATGCCGCCAAACTATCTACTGACCTCAAAAGAAAAGAACGCTATAAGCGAGTTGATGAATTGTTAGATCAGGTGGGTCTGCTTGATGTTCGTGAGAGAATGGCCAACAAGTTATCTGGTGGCATGAAACGTAGACTAGGTATAGCACAGGCATTGATAGGTGAGCCTAAATTATTAGTTATTGATGAGCCTACAACAGGACTAGATCCTGAAGAGCGTATCAGATTTAGAAACATACTATCGGACTTAAGTCAAAAGGATGTTACCATCATACTCTCAACTCACATTGTAGGTGACATCAGCAGCACATGCCACAATATGGCCATGCTGAATAAAGGTGAAGTGGCGTTTAAAGGTTCTCCTGAAGGCATGATTG
>CAYGNU010000298.1:0-6153 GCA_964351175.1 uncultured Roseivirgaceae bacterium
GTTGATGATGGTTCTACCCTTCCCGGTGTGAACGTTGTACTAAAAGGTACAACTACTGGTACTGTTACTGACATTGACGGTAACTTTAAACTTTCTGTACCATCTGATGGCGGTACGTTAGTATTTTCATTTATCGGTTTGGCTACTGAAGAAGTTAGCATCGGAACTAGATCGGTAATTGACATCCAAATGTCAGCGGATGTGAAGCAACTTTCTGAAGTTGTTGTAACAGCTGTTGGTATTGAAAGAGAAAAGAAAGCTTTAGGTTACTCTGTTGCTACAGTAGATGCTGAGCAAATGCAGCAGAGATCAGAGCCGGATCCATTGAGATCAATGCAAGGAAAAATGCCAGGAGTTAATATCACCGGTGGTGGTGGTGCTCCAGGTCAGGGGACTAAAATCAATATTAGAGGTATGTCCTCTATTACTGGTAATACCCAGCCATTATTTATTGTTGATGGTATTCCTTTTGATAACTCAGTAAATGGTTCTACAGGCGCTGATCAGAATACAGTATTCTCGAACAGAGCTTTTGACTTAGATCCTAATAACATTGCTAGTATTTCTGTACTTAAAGGTGCTGCTGCTAGTGCACTTTATGGTTCAAGAGCTGCAAATGGTGTAATTGTAATCACTACTAAAGCAGGAAAAAAAGGAGTTAAAAAAGGGCTTGAAATTACTTATTCCGGTTCTGCAAACTTTGAAGAGATTTCTGGTATTCCAGATTATCAAGATGTTTACACTCAAGGATCTAACGGAGTTTACAACGGTGGATTTATTGGTAACTGGGGTTCTCCAATGCCAGACCATGTTGATAGAATAAATGCACAGTACGGTACTAACTATACTAAGTCTTATGGTACTTACCCTGATGGTTCATCTTACCCAGAAGGAACAGCACCTAACCCTATTAACAACAGATTCCCTGGATTATTCCCTGAGTTTGTTCAGGATTTCAACGGCACTGACGTGTCGGCTCCCTATGCAATCAAGCCTAATGATATTATCGGAGGATTTTTTGATACTGGTATGGTACTTGAAAATGCAGTTAGTATTTCTGCGGGTTCTGAGAAGGCTAGTATTAATGGCGGTTTCTCTAGAATGGACAACCAAAGTTATATCCCAAATTCAGAGAGTACAAGAACTACTATGAGTTTTGGTGGTAATGGTCAGTTGGACAATGGTTTATTCCTTTCAGGAACTATCAATTATACTAATACATTTCAGCAAGCGCCACAATCAGGAGCTAGTGCATTTAATGATTATTTTGGAGGTGCTGCTGGAGGTTCAATTTTCGCTAGACTATTTTACTTGCCAAGGAACTTTGATTTGAATGGCCTTCCGTATGAGAATCCCGTGAATGGAGATAATATATTCTATAGAGCATTGGATAACCCACGTTGGATTGCAGAAAACAACTTGTATACCAGTCAAGTGAACAGAGCCTATGGAAGTATGACTGCTTCATATGACGTCACTGATTGGTTGACTGTACTTGCTCGTGGTGGTATGAATACTTATCATGACTCTAGAAGAAGTATCGTAAGAAAAGGTGGTATTGAAATTCCACAAGGACAAATATGGACAGAAGACCTTTCTTACTTAGAGCAGAATTATGATTTCACAGCTACTGCAAATAAAGAGTTTGGTGACTTCAATTTGAATGCTCTAGTTGGTCTTAACATGCAACAAAGAGAGTTGACGAGAAGAAGAGTTACTGGTGCTAATGTAATTTCAACAGGTTTAAATAGAACGGATGCTACTTCTACTCAAATTGTAGACAGAGACTTTACTTCACTAAGAAGACTTTACGCAGTATATGCTAACGTAGTATTAGGCTATAATGATTACTTGTATTTGACCTTAACAGGAAGAAATGACTGGTCTTCAACTTTACCAGAAGGTAATAATAGCTATTTCTACCCATCAGCTAGTTTATCAGCAGTGGTGAGTGATATGGTTGATTTGCCATTATTTGTTAATTTCTTAAAAGCTAGGGCTGCAGTTGCACAAGTAGGTAGTGATGCTGATCCATATAGAACTAGTAGTGTATATGCAATTGGTACTCCATTTACGCCATCTGGTGGAGCTCCTATCAATAGAGCATCTCTAGGTAACACGCTTGGTAACCCAGATTTGAAGCCTGAATTTACATCAGAGTATGAGTTTGGTTTCGAAGCTCAATTCTTAAACAGTAGACTAGGTTTAGACGTAACTTATTTTAACAGAACTTCTACTGATTTGATCTTAAATGCCGATTTGGCAAGATCATCAGGTTATTCTGTTGAAGTAGTAAACGTAGGTGAGCTGAATAACGCTGGTTGGGAAATTGGTGTTGATGTAACTCCTGTTAAATTAAATAATGGGTTTTCTTGGAATTCCTATTTTGCATTTTCTAAAATTAAAACCGAAGTTATTGATGCAGGTCCTACCGGAGAGTTATTGTTAGGAGGTCCTAGTAGTACTTTAGGTACAGTGTTCAGAAATGGAGCGCCTTATGGTCAGATTTTTGGTTCTAGTAACGCAAGAGATGATGAAGGAAATCTATTGATTGATCCACAAAGTGGTCTTCCATTTGCTAATCCAACTTCTGATATCGTAGGAGATCCAAACCCTGATTTTACTTTAGGGTGGACCAATACATTTTCTTTCAAAGGAATTACACTTAGAGCTTTGATTGACTGGAGACAAGGTGGAGATTTCTACTCATTTACAGCAGCTTCTTTATTATTGAGAGGCCAGTTGAAAATATCTGAAGATAGAGAAGCTATCCGTGTAGTACCAGGTGTATTGGGTAACACTCAAACTTTAGAGCCTTTAAGAGATGAAAACAATAACAAAATTCAAAATACTATTGGTATTTCTGCATTTGACTCACACTTCTCTAATGGATGGGGAGCTTATGGTCAGGATGAAGTAAATATCTATGATGGTACTGTTATCAGACTTAGAGAAATCAGCTTAGGTTATAGCCTTCCAAAGTCTTTACTTGAAAAGACTCCATTCGGATCGGCTTCTATTTCAATCTCTGGACGTAACTTATGGTTCAACGCACCGAATGTTTTAGAAGGTCTTAATCTAGACCCTGAAGTATTAGGTGAAACACCAGATTCTAACGTTCAAGGATTTGAGTATGGTAGTGCTCCAACTACTAAGAGATATGGAGTTAACTTATCATTAACCTTTTAATTAGAAATACTTATGAAAAATATTAAAAGAAAAATAGTCGCTAGTGCGATGTCTTTCATAATGTTATTTTCTGTAACATCTTGTGACATCTTTGACTTAGATATAAATCAAGATCCAAACAACCCAACTACGGCTTCTGCGGATCTTTTGCTTGCTAACGCACAGTTAAATGGTATTTCAACTTTTGCTGGCGGACTGAATGACGCTACCATGGGATTCATGGCTCTTAATACATCTTTTGATGATTTTAATATGACCAATGGCTCTTGGAATGGTACATGGAATTTCCTTTATTCTAATCCTTTAGCTGATTTAGAACAAATAATTGTTGATGCTGAAGAGGCTGGAAATAACCCTCACTACTTAGGTGTAGCTCAGGTAATGAAGGCCTATTATTTTGGAATAATGGTAGATATGTGGGGCGATGTGCCTTATTTCACAGCCTTTAAGGGTAGTGAAAATAAAACTCCTGGCTATGATAATGATGCTGATATTTATGCTGACTTGATTTCACTTTGTGACAAAGCCGTAGCCAACTTTGAACTAAATAGTGCGGTAAGTGTTACTGGCGATTTAATTTATAATGGAAGTATTACAAGTTGGAGAAGGGCTGCTAAGTCAATAAAGTTAAAGCTTCTTCTGAATACAAATAATGCAGCTGGTATTCAAGCACTTATTGATGATGATGATCTTATTGACCGTAGTTCAAGAGATTTCCAATTCAAATTTGGAAGCCTTCAAAACCCAGATGATAGACATCCTATGTACCAAGCCACTTATGCAGGTGGTGAGGCTGGATATTCTTATTTTGGACATCAGTTAATGGTAGAGATGTTAGAAAACAGAGACCCTAGGGTGCCGTTCTACTTCAAAAGACAAACAACTGATGTTTTAGATATTGCTGATCCGACCGATAAACAAACAATTCCTTGTTCTCAAAGAACGGACTGTACTTATTCTTATTTGGTTACTAATCCAGCAATGACTAATAGAATATATGGCGTTGATCCTGGTAGTATGACTGCTGATCAAGAGGAGTATTTAGCTGGTTTCTTCGGACGTGATAGAGCCGATCCATCAGGTATTCCTAATGATAATCCATTGAGAACTATCCCAGGTGCATATCCTAGTGCAGGTTTATGGGACGATGTTGCAGAATTAGGTGGGGGTAACAAAGGTAGAGGTGATGGTATCTTTCCTATGCTTACATCTTGGATGACTTATTTCTACATGTTGGAAGCTCAAATAAGATTGGGTGTAAACACTGGCTTGTCAGATGCAGAGTTATTAGAAGAGGCGTTATCTGCTCAAATGGATAAGGTAATTTCTGTAGGATTAGCTGCTGATCCTGCTGCTAGTGATGACGTAACTACTTGGGATTTTCCTATTACATACACAGACTTTGGTGACTACGTAGATGATTTAGTTGCTGCGTACCCATCAGGAGGTAACCAAGATCAGAAACTTAATTACGCTCTTAAACAAGCTTGGTTTTCTAATTTAGGTAACGGGTTTGAGGTTTATAATGCGTATAGAAGAACAGGATATCCGACAACGATACAGGCACCGCTACAGGCACCAAGAGGCTTTCCTTTAAGAGTGCCCTATGCACAATCTGAATTAAATTTGAATTCATCAACACCAACGGTTGTTTATGATGTTGATAATATATTTTGGGATGTCGATTAATTTAAATTCAAAGAAAACATGAAAAGATTTAATAAATTATTTATAACGCTATTGTTACTAGTAACAATAACTATATCATGTCAGGATGAGGATTTACTAGAAATCAATAATCCTACATGGGAAACAGGTGTAAACACCTTCGGTACTATTGCTGATGGTTCTGCAGCTAACTTCATTCGTGGAGATGAGTCTGTTGATTTAACGTTTGACTGGAGTTGGATCTCTGTTGATCAAGCCAATACAATCGTAAGTGTGGACTTCTACGTAAGTTGGAGTGAGTCTTATGTCAATGTAAATGGTGATGCTGCGGTTGCTAACCATGGTAAACAATTGGTGAATACTTCTACTCCAGCTGGTAATAGAGAGGATATCTCTTTTACTTTAACTCAGGACGATTTGTCAGCAGCTTTTGCAGGTACTACCTATGATTACGATGATGGTAACGCTGGTGCTGTTGATGTATTTACGTATGCTGGAAAGCCTACTAGAGACGTTGCTGGTGGTCAAGCCTTTATTGATGGAGATAGTTTTATACTAACTTGGTCTTTAACTGGTGCTGATGGTCGAGTATTCGAAGGATGGTCTCCTTCTGTTTGTACAGAGGTGCCTGGTTCTAACTGTCAGATTGCTTGGATTGTAGAATGCGGACAAGTTCTTGCTGACCCTTCTCAGACATTTAGTCTAGTTATGGCTGATTCATATGGAGATGGATGGAATGGTGGTGCTTTAGCAGTTATTGTTGATGGTGTTGCTACTGAATACACTATTGATGATGGTTCATCAGCGTCTTATGATGTTGTTGTTCCTGATGGTGCTACAAGTGTACAATTTGAATACATCTCTGGTGATTGGGATTCTGAGGTTACATTTTCAATTACAACCGAAAAAGGTAATGTAATTGCAAGTTATGGACCTTCTCCTCCAGTAGGTATCCTTACATTAGATTTATGTAAAGAGAACGAGTAATACTCAAATTTCTTAAATTTAAAGGACACGAATTTATTCGTGTCCTTTTTTATTTGCCCAATATTTTACTTATAATCAATATTAATATGAAATGGCTTGTCAGTATTACTTTGTTATTGAGCTTTTTTAGTTTAAAGGCACAAGAATTGGCGGTTGATAATATAGAAGTGCTGACTTCGGAATTAGATGATGGTCCTATCGTTATTCTGTCCTTAGCGCCTGATTGCCCTATTTCGCTTAAATTTTTAAATACATTAAAACAAAAATCTTCTGACTACAGGGACGCCTTAAAAGTTTGTGGAGTGTTTG
>CAYGNU010000299.1:0-6123 GCA_964351175.1 uncultured Roseivirgaceae bacterium
GCTGATTACGGTAAAACTAGCTATCGGGCTATTATCGATATAGGTCTTCTTGATATTTCACCTGAATACTTGATCCCAGATGATGATAAAATAGAAATATCCGGAGCAAGTAGTGATATGCTTGTTATAGATCTGGGTAAAACCAGGAGAAACTACAAAGTAGGTGATCTGGTATCTTTTAAATTAAGATATATGGGTGCCCTCAGTATTCTTAACTCTGATTACATTGAGAAAAAAGTCGTCTAAAGGCCTTTTATCTTTAGAATTAGATTGGCATCAGGTGAGTTTTTCAACCATTCTTCCTTTTCACTTGGTTTGGCCACACCAGGATAGTCCCCTGAATACTCTCCAATATCGTCTATAATTTGAAAATGAAGATGTGGGGGCCAATGAACATTTTCATCATATGTTCCAAAATCGGCAATGTGCTCACCTTTTTTAATCGTCTTTCCGGGATACAGTTCATCTAAGCAAGCCGTATTTAGATGACCATATAAAGTGTAGAATGTATGATTTTCTAAAGTATGAGCCAAAATTATAGTCGGCCCATAATCTCCATGATTATTATTATTTGCAAAGCTATGTACAATACCATCTATTGGTGAAAATACTTTTGTGCCTTCTTCTGCCCAAATGTCAATCCCCAAGTGTACAGACCTGCTTTCATCACCATCAAACATATCACTCCTTGTATAGATGTACCTGTACTCGCCATAACCTCCTGCACCAAATTTACATGAATGTGTACTCAATGTATTGAATATAAAGTCAGTAAACGATTTTTCATTATTAAGATCAATGCTTAAAAGCGAAGAATTATTTTTAGTAAAATCAAAAACATGATATGGGTTCTTCTCAAAATCGAAAAGCGTCACTGGAGCAAATAGATGATTATTTTTAGAAAGAATTTCGGCTAAAGCACTCATCAAAAGAAAGCAATTGTTAAGAGGCCAAAGGAAAGAAATAAAAAATAATTTGAACTATTGATAGGGGTAAAACTTGATTGGCGGGTTATAGCTTTGAAAGCGACTTAATAGAAGTGCTGAAATCAAAATTTAGAATTGTAAAGAAATTAAATACTAGAGTTATGAAAGCCATGAAATTAAAATTTAGAACGATTAATCAATTAGTATTAGCAGCGCTTATGACAGCTGTATTGTTGGCCTGCGGTGAAGAGAACTTAACGGTAAATCAATCGGATGCAAGTGAAATAGTGGAGAGTGAAGCTGATATGGATGCTATTTTTGAAGATATAGATGATATTTCTTCTATATCATTAGAGTCAACTGATTCGAATTCGGGAGGTCGAGTAGCTGAAGGGGATTTAGATGATGATAGAATTTGTGAAGGTGTATTCTCTTACGAGGGCACTCGCGAGGAAGGAACCGTTACACTTGACTTTGGTGATGGGTGTATTGATGCTAAAGGAAACGTTAGGAAAGGCAAGATTACTATTGCTCATACAGGTAGCTACTTTTTCCCTGGAAGTATCACTGTGGTGACTTTTATCGATTATTCAATTAATGATATAGCTGTAGAAGGTGTACGTACAATCGAGAATATTTCAAGTGATGATAGAGACACACTTACTTTTAGTGTAATGCTTGAAGGAGGTAAAGTTACTTGGACAGATGGATCATTTGCAAGTAGAGAAGTAGATCATATTAGAGTATGGGAGCGTGCATTGAACCCTATTAATGATCGAATATTGGTTTCGGGAAATGCTTCTGGAACTACTCGTAGAGGGGTTACTTATGCCAGTGCTATTGCTGAAGACCTTGTCTTTGTAAGAAACTGTAGAAGAAGTAGAAGAGCAGGATTGCCTGTTGATGGTGTAAACGTCATAACAACTACTAACAAAGTCATTACATTAGACTTTGGAGATGGTGAATGTGATAACGAGGTGACGATAACCGTAAATGGTGAGGACGAGGACTTAACCTTAGATTAAAAATTCGAAATAGGATCAGGTTTTTGAAGCCATTCGTGAGTTAGCGAATGGCTTTTTTAATATACTTTTTATTACTTCTAAATTTGGGATAAGCGTATTATTTATTCCCAATAATGGAAATTAATTTTATTTATTTCTTGCTAATTGTTTGGTATTAAGCTGTTTAGGTTGAAAATATTAGTTGGCATAGTTTTTAATTTCATAATAATATATTACATTAGAAATACCAACTATGAAACGAATTACAGTAAATACCAAGCTATACTTTCTGCTAACACACGCAGATGGAGAAGTCCATAAGAAAGAAGAAGAAATGGGCGATAAGATGATGTGGCATGAGTCTATGAATAAAGAAAATTTCAATGCTCAAGTCAAAGAATTAGCGATGTATGACAAAGAGGAAATTTTTAATGATTGTATAACTGAGTTAAAGACTTTTGACAAAAACGATCAAATCAATTGCTTGGCATGGATGTGTCTTATAGCCAATGCAGATGGATTTATGGATAAAAGCGAGTGGGATTTAATTTATAGAATATATCATAAACATCTTGCTTTAAGTCTTCCTGAAATAACTACACGTCAGAAGGAACTCCATAAATTTTTGCAACAGTATACTAATATCCCTGATTCTTCAAAAAATGCAGCTAGAAACCCGGATGAAGTAAAACCTGCACCTAAAGTTAATAAGGTTGTCGAGGTTAAGAAATCGCCTGTTGCAGACAAGCCTAAGTTATCTTTTCCAATGTAATTAGTCTGTAGATTTACTAAACCAATCTTTAATTACTTTTTCAGCAGGTTTATTTTGTGGTGTGAACATTTTACATTCTAGTCCTCCTGTGATTTCATGGCTTGAGTGCCATTTCCAGATGAAACCTCCAGCAAACCACTCTTCACTCCAAAATGAATCAAAAGTAGCATCAAAGGCATTAGCCTGTGCTTCAAGATTAACATTTAGTGTATCTTGATTATGCTTCCAGTGCCCGTCCGTTGCAAAATCTATACTCTGAAATCCAAATTCAGTGAATAAAATGGGTTTGCTGTATTTGCTGGAAATCCTTTTTAACTGATTTTTATTATCGCTCCAGTGTTCTACTATTTGGCTGGTCGAAGGTGTTTTTTCTTCACTGATAGGAAAGTAAGCGTCTACACCTATATAGTCCAAATCTTCCCAAAAAGTAACATTCTCAAAATTATCCCAGTTGGCTGCATAAGTAATCTCACCTTTATACACCTCTTTAACTTTTTTGATCAGGCCTTTCCAATAGTCAGGCCTCTCAACAACCGCTTTTCTAAATTCGGTACCAATGCAAAATAATTCAGCATTAACAGAATCAGCCAATTGTGCAAAAGTCATAATATACCGGGTATAGCTTTCTTCCCATTTCTGCCATTTAACTTCACTATCCAGCTGGAAATCTCCAGCCCAGCCTTGACCACTAACCCAAACATGAGGCTTAACCATGACTTTAATATTAAGCGCATGAGCCATTTCAATTGTCTTTTTAACACCAACTGGTGTCTCTCCCCAATGCTGTCTATGGGGGGAATAGAGTACTTCAGATTCTCCTTTACGGATATAAGAATAAGGTATCACAGCTATCCACCCAGTATTGATATTTTTAAGTGATACAAATTCATTGGATGAGATTTCATTTCTTGGAGCAACAAAACTAATACCGTTGATTTTGGGAGAGCGAGGTTCTTTATTAAAAGACAGTAGTCCTATTACAAGGGACCCAAAAATAATTATTGAGAGTATTACTTTTTTCATTTAAGCTTTTTGCGGTCTCTTTTAAAAAACAATACTATAAATGTAGGTAATAAAGTTAAATCAATTATCAAGGCAAAAATTAGCGTAAGGCTAATTAGCAATCCAGTAAAAAAAGTGCCACCAAAGGAGGAGAGTATGAGAATAAGGAATCCTCCTGAGAGTATAATACTTGTTACTATTATGGCTTTTCCAGTACTCAAGTAGGTTCTTTTCAGCGCATATAATAATGATTTGCCCTTATTCAGTTCTAATTTTAGTTTACTTGTAAAATGGATGGTATCATCTACAGCTATTCCAAAAGCAATGGTGAAAACTATTGAAGTAGACAGTTTTAAGGTTATGCCAAAAATACCCATGATGCCAGCCACCATCATCAAAGGAATGACGTTAGGAATGAGTGTTATGATCACCATTCTGAAAGATTTAAAGAGGAGACCTGCTATTAATGCTACTACGGCAAATGCAATGGCTAAACCTTTCATCATGTTTTCTGCCAGATAGCCATTGTTTTTGTCGATAAGATTAGAGGTACCAGTTAGTACATAGTCAACATCTGGATTGTTAATTTCTTCATCAATAAACTGTCTAAACTCTTTATTTCTATCTAAGCTAACAGCACTACCTATATCATCAATCCAGCCAGATATTCTTCCAGTTCGTTCATTTTGAGAAATCAACTTTCCTTCTAGTTCACCTTTTGCTCTTATCCTTTTAAGCGGACGTTCTATTTTTCCCCACTCTATTGATGTGCTAGGCAATGAGTATTTTTCAGTTGATCCTCCATTTACGGCTTGATTTAGTGCTTTAAGAATACTGTTTGTGCTGGTTAGACTGCCTACCTCATGTTCTGCAATTAAGTATTCACTCACTTTTTCAATCTCATTGGCTATTTCAGGACTGAAAATACTTTTGCTAGAATCCTTGATCTGTATGGCTACTTCAAATGGCCTTGAACCTCCTAACTTTTGGTCAAAGAAATTGAAACTCATTTTTAGTGGATCATCATTAGGTAGGTCTTCAATTAAATAAGTATTAACTACTATCTTGCTGATACCCCAAACAGAAATTAAAATCAGGATTGCACTAGATACAAGTACAACTGTTTTATTTTTCACTACAACTAAAAAGCATCTACTTAACAATTTTACCCATGAAGTTTTATGTCCTAGTTTATTTGAAATAGCAGGTGCTGGTAGTAAGAACATGCAAGCTGGTAATAATGTAAAGGTTACTACAAAAGCTATAAATACACCTAATGCTGTATATAATCCAAATTCCTGAATTGGTCTTATACTGGCTGTATAGAGTGTAAGAAATCCAACTGCAGTAGTAAGTGATGTTAAAAATGTAGCCAATCCTACTTCTTTAGCGGCAGTTTTTATTGATTGAATTTTACTCCTTCCATTCCTCAAGTTTTCTATGTATTTAGTCATCAAGTGAACTACATCAGACATGCCTACCACAAACATGATGGTAGGTAGGAGACACATTAAAATGTCAAGAGACTTGTTGGTAATGGCCATAAATCCCAATATCCAAATGGTAGATACCGAGACTATGAGAAGAGGAATTACAATGCCCCACCAGTTTCTATAGGCAAGCCCAAGAAAAAGGATTACCAAAATGATAGACGCAGCTATGAATGTCAATAACTCTTCCTGTATTTTACCAATAAAAATTCCTTGAGCATATGTTTTACCCGCAATATGGTATTGTTCGAAGTTAGATGCTTTTAAAAGTGACTGGATTACAGCTAGAAACTCATCGGTAGCATCCTTGTCTTTAAAATTAACATGGCGGATTACTATGACAGTAGATTTACCATCATCAGACACTAATGAACCTATAAAATGAGGTTGCTTATAAAGGCGGATACTATCATTAGCCAGTTTAGAAGATTCATTAGGATGTACCAATGGGATATTAAAAATTCCAGCTGGAGAGATAACCGGTTGTTCAATATTTGTTATTGATACCACAGATCTTACTTCTGATAATTTTCCCAAACTGTCTGTAACTGACTGGATGTCCTGCAGGAGTTTTTGTTGGAAAATGCCTTTGCTATTTTCAATTCCTACAAGCAAATAGTCATTGTCATTTTCAAATTGGCCAGAGAATTCTTGATAAAACGCTAATTCGGGATCATCGACAGGAAAAAAATCCTCAAACACATAATTAAACTTAAGTTTGGAGAGTTGGACAGTAGCTAGTATTGTTATTAAAACAATGAACAGGATGGTGCTGACAGCAAGTTTTTTTGTCATGAATAAGAGTTTCTAGTCAGCTAACAGTATTAAATTATAAGTGTTTGATAAGTATTTGATCCACTATGGCAAATTTCAAAAATTTTGTCCGTGAATGATGCTTATTAATTTATATTTTTGAAGAACCACTACAA
>CAYGNU010000300.1:0-6090 GCA_964351175.1 uncultured Roseivirgaceae bacterium
AAGTCTCAGAGTTGCTTCCTGCGAGTCGTAATTACTCTTATTCGGATGGCGATATTAGTTATTCTTGGTCACCAGATAGCCAATGGTTAGCTACTCAAATGCTTGCGGAAGGAGCCTGGATAGGAGAGGTTGGAGTGGTAAATATTATTACAAAAGAGTTGCATAATATGAGTTATAGTGGCTATGAAGATAATGTTCCAAAATGGTCTTCTGATGGTAAAATGCTTTATTGGTTCAGTGATAAGGACGGCATGAAAAACCATGGTAGTTGGGGGGCTGAGAATGATGTTTATGGAATACTACTTACTCAGGATGCTTATGATAAATATCAGCTCAATAAGGAAGAAAATGAACTATTAAGTGAAGATAAAAAGGAAGAAAACAAGGATAAAAGTAAAGAAGAGGCTAAACCAGAGGATATAAAAGTTGATATTGATTTTACCGATCTAAAAAAGAGAAAAGTTAGACTAACTGGTCATTCTTCTAGAATGAGTGATGCTATTCTTTCTAAGGATGGCGAGTCATTGTACTATCTCGCTCAGTTTGAAAAGGGAAATGACCTTTGGATGACTACCATGAGAACAAAAGAGACTAAACTATTAACAAAGTTAGGCGCTAATTCGGCTTCTATGTTTATGGATGAGAAAGGTGAATCACTATATGTGCTTGCAGATGGCAGACCTTCCAAAATTGATACTAAAAGTGGAGAAATGAAGCCATTGAAATTCAATGGAGAGATGGAACTTAAGAAATCTGGAGAGTTAGCTTATATATTTAACCATACTTGGAAACAAGTGAATGATAAGTTCTATGTAAAAGATATGCAAGGTGTTGATTGGGAAATGTACAAGACGGCATATGCCAAATTCCTCCCTTACATTGATAATAATTATGATTTTGCAGAAATGTTAAGTGAGATGCTTGGTGAATTGAATGCTTCTCATACTGGTAGTGGGTATCGTCCTGATCGTTCAAAAGGAGATCAAACACCATCACTAGGTCTTTTCTTTGATGAAAGTCATACCGGGGCAGGGCTCAAAGTAGCAGAAATATTGAAGGATGGACCAAGCGATAAAGCAGGGTCTAAATTAAATTCAGGTTCGATTATAGAGAAGATTGACGGTATTTCGCTGGTTAATGGTGTTAATCATTATGCTTTGCTGAATAGAAAAGAGGGAGAAAATGTATTGCTGTCGTGTTACAACCCTACTACAAAGTCTAGATTTGACGTGGTTGTTAAACCTATAAGCAGGGGACAAGAGTTCAATCTGTTGTACGAAAGATGGGTTACAAATCGTAAGAAGGATGTGGCCGAAGCCTCTGGAGGTAAGGTAGGATATGTTCATGTACGAGGCATGAACAATGAAAGCTTTAAGACAGTTTATGAAGAGGTTTTAGGTGAACACTTGAACAAAGAGTCTTTGATTGTTGATACTCGTTCAAATGGTGGTGGTTGGCTTCATGATGACCTTGCGACTTTTTTAAGTGGACGACCTTATATTGGGTTTGAACCTAGAGGTCAGCGAATAGGACAGGAGCCACAATTTAAATGGTCTAAACCATCTGTTGTTTTAGTAGGTGAAAGTAACTACTCTGATGCCCATATGTTTCCTTATACTTACAGAGCCATGGGTATTGGAAAAATAGTTGGAATGCCAGTACCTGGAACAGGTACAGCCGTATGGTGGGAAACCCAAATTGATCCTACTTTATATTTTGGTATTCCACAAGTTGGTATGGTTGATACTGAAGGCGATTACTTAGAGAATAAGCAACTTGAACCTGATGTAAAGGTTAAGAACAGCTACGAAATGTTGGTTAAAGGTAAAGATGAACAACTTCTTAAGGCTGTTGAGGTATTGATGAAAGATATAAAAGAGCTACCAGAAGATGTTAAAATAGAAAAAATAGAAGGAGGCAATAAATGATCTTAAGTAGGATTAGGTTGGTTAAGCAATGGTTATCTTAACCATTGCTTCCAACTCTGCTGTTGCTGCACCTCTAAATGTACCTTGTAAGGGAAGGGTATTGACCGGGTGATAGCTAGTTGCCATTGGTATATAAAACTCGGTAATAAATAAGCCAGAAGATGGGTCAACGCCAATCCATCCTGCACCTGGAATCCATACTTCCACCCAAGCATGGAGCTCATGTCCTATTAGTTCAGGATTATAACTATAGCCACTTACATATCTAGCAGGGTAATTTTTACTTCTAAGCATTTGAATCATCATCCATGATAAGTCCCTGCACGAACCTGAATCTTCCTTAAAGCACGCATTGGCACTCAGTAGTTCTGATTCATAACTTGTGGTATGACTCCATTTATTATTAATAGCCAGGCATAATCCGCTTAAAAAATTTGTTGGAACGTTCTGTTCCACTTCGTTGATCCATTTTATTACTTCACTATCTAGCGCCTCATCTTGGACTAGATATAATTTTAAAGCTTCTTGATAGGCTGTTTTTGGATTTTCTTCTAATAGAAAATTGAACTGATTTAATGTTGAGGTCTCAATAGTCATATTAAGTATAACTTCGAGTTTTTCCGTTGTTTCATTAAACCAACATTGTGTATAAGTGTTGTTCTCAGCATCCAACCTTATTCCCTGCCCGGCAGGAGTCGGTTTTATTTGTAGATCATGCTTAATTACTTTTAAGTGACTTCTACTCTGCGGGTGAAAGTATAGATGTTGAGGCTCAGGAAAAACCTTGGCTGAATAATGATAGCAAGTAATGTGCTGAATGTTAAGAAGCATCGTTGATCTTCATCTGACTATTTTCTGTTGGATAGAATGCCTTTTCTAAAGGTTCAGCAGGCATAGTTTCTATCGCTTTCTGTAGAGTATTGTTCCAAAATTGAGACATATGCCCTAAGTCCTTTTCTGTAAATCTATGCTCACGCATTTTAAACTCATCCTTTTTTAGAACCACAGTATCTATTGGATAATCTACATCATTTGCAGAAATTCGAGTTGCATCAAATGAAAGAAACCCACTCTTCAAACCAAATTCAAGACTTGATTCATAATTAATAGAACGTTTTAGAATAGGACTTCCAAAACCAGAATTACCAATAATAACGAATGGAGTTCCTGGTCCAACTTCTATCCAGTTACCTTGAGGGTATAATAAATATAATTTCGGTTCAGAATCTTCTTCCAATTGCCCACCTACTATGGCATAAAGATTAAAGTGTACGCCTGCTTCTTCCAACCTTTTTTTATCCTCATCGGCCACACGTTTTACCATATCCCCAAATCTGTTTACAGCCTTATAAAGCTTATTAAAGCCTTGATCCTGATCTTCAATCACTTCACTGAAATAGGTGATAGCCTTATCTCTTACGGATCTTAATCCAGAAGTCATTATGAAGTAAGAGTGTTTTGATCTTTCTACGGTGTATATTTTCTTAGAAGTGGTTGTATCACTTCCAGATGTAATTCTAGTATCAGCTAATCCAATGATACCTTCTTTACTCAATATCCCTAAGCAGTATGTCATTCTTGTGTTTGTAAATCCGATGTGAAGTTAGATCTAATTTTGAAATATTGATCATGAATATTATCGGAGATAGCATTTAGCCTTAGTTGAAGGTTGTCTAAATATTCGTGTAATCCTAAATGAAAAACATCATTGACATCGGCAAACTCTAAATCTGCTCGTAAGTTTCCTATTGCCTTTTCAGCCTGATTTGAATAACCATGTTTAGATTCTGATATCTCGTGCAAACAGTGCTCTGCACTCATTAAACAAAATAAGATCGAACGTGGGAAATATCTATCTAAAACTAGATACTCTGCTATTTTAGTTGGATTAATTTTACCATGCATTCTTCTGTAGGCATTAAAACCAGTTACAGACTTAAGCAATGCCACCCAATGTAAAAAGTCTAATGGAGAACCTACATCATCAACAGAAGGCAATAAAAAATGATATTTGACATCTAGAATACGAGAGGTTTTATCAGCACGCTCTAAATATTGACCCAATTTGGTGAAGTACCATCCTTGCGAACGAGGTATATTGTCATAGGCTATACCACTCAATAGCTGCAGTTTATTTCTTATTAGTTTAAAACAGTCTTTGGGATCTTCTTTCTTCCATATCTTTTTGGCGTGAGCATCCTGAACAAAATAATATAACTCATTCAGCACCTCCCAAGTTTCTCTTGGTATACTTTCTCTTACAATTCGTGCATTTTCACGAGCGAATTTCACTGAATTTATAATAGCATCAGGGTTTCTATCATCAAATGCCAAAAAGAAGATGGCATTTTCTCTAGTAAAATCCTCTCCAAATAGTGATCGAAATTGTTCTGCACCACCGGTGGCAGAAATCAATGGGTTCCATTGTTCTGTCATACCAGGAGGTAGATCTAGAGATAAATTGAAATTAACATCTATAAAACGGGCATAATTTTCTGCACGTTCGGCATATCTGCCTAACCAAAAAAGTGAATCAGCAACTCTACTTAACATATTATTATTTTATATTATTCGAATAAAACCCATGTGTCTTTACTTCCACCACCTTGCGAGGAGTTAACTACCAAAGAATCTTTAACTAATGCCACTCTGGTGAGTGCACCTGGTATGATATCAATTTTTTCTCCAAAAACAGCATATGGTCTAAGGTCGACATGACGAGGCGCAAAGCCTTCCTTGCTTAGTGTTGGTACCGTAGATAATGATAAGGTTGGCTGAGCGATATAATTTCTAGGATTTGCTTTAACTAGTTTTCTGAATTTTTCATGTTCAGCTTTGTCGGCTTTTGGCCCTATTAACATACCATAACCTCCTGCTGCATTAGTTTCTTTAACAACTAACTCTTCAATGTTTTCTAATACATATTCTAGGTCATCCTTTTCTGAACACATATAAGTTGGCACATTCTCAATGATTGGATCTTCATCGAGATAATACTTAATGATTTTTGGAATGTAGGTATATACAGCTTTATCATCTGCCACTCCTGTTCCTGGTGCATTGGCAATAACAACATTACCTGCTTTGTAGGCCTCAAATAATCCAGGAACACCTAGCATAGAATCTGGATTGAATACGGTTGGATCCATAAAAGTATCGTCTATTCTTCTATAGATAGCATGAACAGGCTCTAAACCTTTAGTGGTTTGCATGTAAACGCGTTTATTTTTAACCATTAAATCTGCTCCTGTGACCAGTTCAACGCCCATTTGCTGTGCCAAATAAGAATGCTCAAAATAAGCTGAATTGTAAATACCTGGAGTAAGAACCGCTACCGTAGGGTTACTTTCGTCACTGAGGTATTGCAGCATGTTCAGCATCATACTTGGATAGTCTGATACAGGGCGAACACCAAGACTTGAGAATAATTCAGGAAAAGCCTGCTTAATAATCTCTCTATTTTCTAATAAATAGGAGACTCCTGATGGGCATCTTAGATTGTCTTCAAGTACGTAAAATTTTCCTTTTTGATCACGGACAATATCAGATCCACATATATGTGTCCAGATTCCTTTTGGGGGCTTTAAACCAATGCAAGGCTTTAAGTAATCGCTACTAGATAAAACCACCTCGCTTGGTATAATCTTATCTTTAAAAATCTTCTGATCATTATAAATGTCATCAAGAAAAAGATTAACTGCCTTCAAACGTTGCTGTAGCCCTTCTTCAATCAACTTCCACTCTTGTGCACTTATTATTCTGGGGATAAGATCAAGATGAAGTATTTTTTCAACACCCTTACTATCATGGTAGACATTAAATGTCATTCCCATTGATATCTGGGCTTTTTCAGTACTATGTTGAAGTTGTAATAATTTTTTTTCAGTAAGGCTATTTAGCTTTTGTTTTATTTGCTCATATTGTGGCCTACAATTACCATTTTCATCAAACATTTCATCGTAATGAACTTGGCGCGGATAATTATCAAATGACAAATTTCAAAGGGTTAAGATTAAACATAGTTACCCAATAATATAAGGATAAATATGGCTTAAACCTGAGGATTTAAGGATTATCTAAAAGATTAATTATAACAAACGATTGTGTAATGACATTAATGTCCTTAAACTATGAAGTTGTAAATTGATTTTCAGTCTTTCTA
>CAYGNU010000301.1:0-6076 GCA_964351175.1 uncultured Roseivirgaceae bacterium
CTTCGAGGCTGTTTCAATTCATCTTTAAAATGTTTGCAGAAGGCTATGCTGCTGTACCCGAAAGAGGAATGCAGGCTATACCTGATCAGTTGTTATCAAGATTGCAGAGAACCACGATTCACTACAATACTTCGGTAAAAAGTTTAAAAGATCAACAACTTGTTACTTCAGGTAAATCCTTTAACTATGATGCCTTAATCCTTGCTAGTGATCCAGCTAAAATTATTACAAGCTATTCTGATCCTGTTGATTATCAAAGCACTATTAATCTTTACTTTGGTCTTCCTAAAATGAGTCATGGAGGCTTTATTGGCCTATCTGCAGACAATGCTTCAGTCATTAATAATATTAGTTTCATGACGGATATTGCACCATCATACGCACCAAAAGACGATTCTCTTATTTCGGTATCCGTGGTAGGAAAATCAGATAAGACAGGAGAGGAGTTAATTAGACTTGTTCAGGCAGAGCTTGCTACTTTGCTAAAGGTGGATGCCTCTGTTTTGACTCACTTGAAATCATACCAAATTGATTTTGCGCTTCCTAAATTGGATGCGCCTATGATGGAAGTAGAGAAATCAAGCATAGCCTTGGGAGATAATATATATCTGGCAGGCGACCATCTTACAGGAGGGTCACTCAATGGAGCTATGGCATCTGGCAGACAAGCTGTAGAAATGCTAGAAGCGGATATTAAAGCTTAGTAATCCTAGTGTTTAGGAGATAAGCGTTAGAAATGAAACCCATACGAGTCCAAGGAAATGCCAAAAGTAAAACACATTGGATGAGAAATTCATGGCTTTAGAATGAACTTGATAGTTCCTAAGTCTTATGAAAATGACGAAAAGTAGGATGAGTCCAACAGCGATGTGTAAGAAATGAACGACTGAAAAAGGAATTAAAATGCTCCTATACACTTGATTAGCGTCAATAAGGGAGTTCCAGCCGATAATCTGTGTAATTCCAAAAGCAAGTCCCAATAATATTGAGGCAATAATGAAATAAACTGCATGTTGTAATTGATTCTTTCTGATGGCTTTATTGACTAAAAGTAACGCTCCGCTACTTAGAAGTATAATAAATGCACCTTGAACATAGATATTTGGAATAACCGTACGTTGACCCAACTGAATTAACCAGACCATTAATAGGGTGCCAAAAATAATAAAGCTTGACACGATAAACAGTTTCATTATCTGTCTTTGGGCTCTCTGCTTTTTAGCTTTTTCGTTTACTCTAGATTGTATTAATTCTTTGGCTGTCATCTCTTTAGGTTTCTTATCACATAAACCAGATAATGAGCATAGTGTTTTGAGAGGGGGTATAAATATTTTATTCAGTCAAGTGCGTGATTGAATCGTATCAGTTTTCTGTTTTCGTTTATTCCAATGGATCATGTAAACCACCATTATGGTGAAAATAGGATAGAACCAAAAGAATCTTTTTACAGGTTCATCGTTCCAGTAAAAATTTCCGGTTGAAGTTGATTGTAAAACTTTTATTTGTTGGTCTGCTGTTAGGCTATCACAGACTATTCTAGTCACTTCTAAAGATCCTTTTTCCTTGTTTTTAACCACAGTTAATTTGCTTCCACGGGTTGCACCACAACTAACATTTGTTACAGTCACATCCACTATGTTCTGTTGTTCATACGTTCGTAGGTGATCTAAGTATTCAAAAGTGAGCCATGCTAGTAAGCATCCAAAAATCACAATTAGCCAAATGGTTTGTTTATTCATTTGACTTAGGCTTAGTTAATCGAAGTCGGTTCCCAAATATTACCAGTAGTAATGGAGTAATGATGATCAAACTGAAAAAAGTTGGAATGTGTATGGGGCCGATCATCAGGTCAAATGCAGTTGACCAAATACTCCATATAAAGAAGGAACCTGTCAATGCTAGAATGACTGTCAGAATCGAAATTGTTAGGAAATTCAGCCAGCGGAAAGAATTCGCACGAGAAACAACGAAGATAAAGCCAAGTGTAATTAGATAGCTCACCGAACCAAGGAAAAGGTGCAAGATAATTAACTCGGAAAGAGGTGCTGGTAATTGCTCATCCATATGCAGTAAGTAGGCATATACGCCTTATAACGTTTTGTGTATATGGCGTGTGCCACTGCTATTGTTTGAAATTCGAAGATAGTGAAAAAACGAAAAGCACTGACAGTTCTCCGTTCAAATATGACCTCCTAACTCATCATTATGGGACTTGCTAGCTGCCTAAGCTATGAAAAGCAAACCCTAACAGCTTTTGAACGACTGACTTAAATAACTGATTTAGGTGCAGCAAAAGCGCATGCCATATACATCTTGTTATTGTAGCTCGTTTTTTATTTCTTTTTAATGAGATAAGAGGTTAATCTTTTGTCTCCGTATTTTGAGAATAATTTCATTTCAATCCCGGTTTTTAAGTCCCTACTAGCAGATGCAGTGCTAAGTTGTTTAAATACCTTCATATAATCTTTTCTGGTAAATGACTCTTTCTGAAGTGAGCAAAAGTGTGTCAACCTTTCTGCTTGACTCATGTTAATTGCTACAGAATTATTTAACAGATCTGACAATGCTTTATCAATGATTCTAAGCATGTATTCAATAAAAACTGTTGACTTCCCGGTTTTGTCACAAACTGAAAGAACTCTGTAATATTCCTTTTGAGTTTCTGAAATTAGCGTTTCAAACGGCAGGTATTGAAATATAGGATACTTGTCCATTAAAATTACAGTTTGCCACAATCGTCCCATTCGTCCATTTCCGTCAACGAATGGATGTATAAATTCCATTTCATAATGAAAAACACAACTTTTGACTAGGACTATTTCGTCATCCTTTTTCAAGTAGTTAAAAAGGTCTTTCATTAAATACTGGACATTTTCGGCAGGTGGAGCAAGATGCTCAACTTTTGAGCCTTTAACAATTCCAACTCCTTCTTTTCTAATTGAGCCTGGTTTTTCGATTAGACCTTCCATCAGCTGCTTATGAGCCTTTAAGAATGATTTAAGAGAATCAAATTGAAAATTTGCAATTGAATCGTAAACGGCAATTGCGTTTTGAACTTCTTTAATGTCTTTAGGAGGCCCAATTACTTTTTTGTTTTCAAGAAGTGCCGTTATTTGTTCTTGAGTCAATGAATTTCCTTCAATCTGCAGGGATGAATGAATTGTTTTTATTTGGTTCTGCTTTCGTAAACTAGGGGATGACTTTACCAAAAATGAAGCATTGACTTCACCTATCTTTTCAGAGATGCTGGTTATATAGTTTAATATTTGAGAATTAATCTCGTAAGGAGGCTTCATGATACTATCATTTGATACTATCAAAGTTAATTATTTTTAGCAAATTAATAATGTTATTCTATGAGGTACAACGGTTCTGGCTAAACTGCGTTTTAATGCAGTTTAGGTTTTGTTATAGTGTCCTTTTTCTTACCAATCAATAGTATAGAATCTCCGTCCTCAAATTCTGCGTATTCCTCGATTAATAGAATTTTAAAGTGATTTTCAAAAAAAACTTTCAAAGAATCCATGGTGTGATAATTCACGAAAAGTCCCTTGAATATTTCTGAGCCTTCTCCCTTCCAAAATGAATGGCAGATAATTCCATTTGCATTTAGAATATCAAATTGTCTATTAACCGAATCAGTAAGTTCATTGTCTTTCAGATGATGCATGACTTTATTCGAATAAATACCGTCAAACTTGTCCTTAGTACTCAGCGTTACAGCATCTAATTCTATGAAATTCCCTTTCGGATTTTCAGAAATAAGATGACTTAGAAACTCATTTGAATTATCAGATCCTACGACTTTATAATCTTTATTTAAGATGTTCCAATCAGTTCCCGGACCTGAACCAATTTCAAGCAAAGTTGAATTCAGCGGCAGGACTTTTTTAAGCTTCTTAATCAACTCTCCTCCATTTACATCTTTAGCTAGTCTGATGTATTCATTTACGGACTCTTTGGTTTTGTAATAGTCTTCTGTCATTTTTTTGTCTATGCACTACAACGATTAGCTAAGCACAGTTGGCTTAACCTTTCAAATATCTCAAAAGTATCTTATCCAGATGCCCTTTGCAAACAACTAAGTAAGCGGGGCCGCCCAGGCCGATTGGGTTTAGCGCCTGTTAGCAATATTTTCTTATTTCTTGGCGAGTTCAATGGCTTTATCTAGGAGCTCATCCTTGCCGTTAATTATTGCTTCAATCGATGAGCTTACTTCAATATCTATTTTAACCCCTTCTCGTTGAACGGGATGCATGTCTGGATAGAAGATCCCTGAACTGGTAAAGTAAGACTCATAATTTCCAATAAATGGGTTCATTATCATAATACCACCAGCTCCAGCAGTTTGACTACCAATAGTTGTTACATTATATCCATTTTGGATCCATATAGCAGTATACTCGGCTCTGCTTTGAGTATATTCATTTACAATCAAAATCACCTGACCCTCGTATTTAGAATCAACTAAAGGTTGTGTTTGTTCCGAGATGATAAACTTACCGGGATATGATATGTCGGTGTTTATCTGTTTCACAAGTACTTTATTTCTAGAACCAAAAAAATTTCTCAGTATATATCCATAAAATCCTTTAGGATATCCTCTTAAGTCCAGAATAATTGATTGTGTATTGGTTAGTGTTTCAAGAGCCTGAATCAAATCTTTTTCACCAATCAGCCCCAAGTTGACATATCCAACGTTGTCATCCATTAATTTCCATGGTTCTCTTGCACGTGTTGTCGGTGCAAATTGATCGAATGAATATCTACATATAGACCTGACATCTTTTTGTCCATTTCTTATGATTTCAACATTTACGCTATCTGTTGAGCCATGCAATATTTTACTGAATGAATACTTCTTTTTTGCAGCACTGTTCGCACCATAAATGTATTTGAGGTTTTGATTAATTATTTGATCTACAGGCTTATGATCTATTTTGGTTATTATATCACCTACTTTTATATCGTTCAGATTCGCTAGTGAATCATCATACAAATGGGTTATAGTGACTTTATTTTCAATTATTTTAAATGCAGCTGGAATTTGTTTGTTACCAAAATAAGCCTCTATTAAGTCCGTTGTGAAATATCCATGACTATCATCAATTTTCACAACCAACTCCAACATGGCAATATGATAGTCTATTTCAGAAGCTGTAGTGTAAAATTTGGGTAGCATTTGAAAAAACACTTCATCCCAATCCGTGTCAATTTGATATTTGTGTGGATAAAAATATTCTATGATGTTCCAATATCTAAAAAAGGACAACAGCCTGAGTGCTTTATTTGTCCAATCAAAATCTGGGTAGATCTTTTCATTTGTGAGTGATAGAACAGGAGGACTGTCTTTAAACTCAACATATTGATGCTTACCAGAAAATCTATTTTGCTCAATATATTTAAGCCTTTTTGTAAGTTGGTTGGAAAAAAGTTGATCATTTTCCATCCAATCTAAATCGAAATTCTTAGTGAATACTTGGGTAGTATCTTCTAGATTATTGCATGACTTGCACAACTTCACTTCACCCAATGATTCTATCCATGTTAGATAGATAGCTGATAATTCATCTTTGCTGGTGGATTTTTCAATCGCAGGAAGAATTTCAAATAATTGTTTATCCCAATCAAATTTTCCCTTGGCCACTTTCGGATGGTAATATTTAAGAAAGCCCCAAACCTTAGCTGTTGCATATAGTTTTTGGTTATCATTTAGAGGCTCTCCTTCAAGAATATTACTTGACAGAAAAAGAATGACAGTTGTGATGACTATTATCAGGGTACGCATATTATTGCTAACGCCATTGATATGGCGCGTAGGGTTTTAAGTTATTGATTACTTCCGAATTGCACTTAGCCATACCGAAATTTAAAAGTAAAAACTTCATGGCGAACTGACTAAACACTCACCAACTTTCCTCCCATTCAATAGCCCTATGCGATATAGCTGATGTTAGCAAGCTTTTTAGTTAAGAAACATTGTTGTACATCCGTAATTGCCACAATCAGCCAAACTAAATACCATTGTGTATTGTCATCTACATTGAGATTTGTTATTGTGATCTGATCGAGGAGT
>CAYGNU010000302.1:0-6067 GCA_964351175.1 uncultured Roseivirgaceae bacterium
CACCAACATTGAGTGCTTTCGAACTTCCTATGGTGATAGCCGGTAAATTGTTGTCTTCTATTTTCAATACGGAAAGGTCAGTAGATGGGTCTGTCCCAATAAGTTTAGCATCATATACTTTTTTGTTATAAACTACTTGTAGGCGATCTGCATCTTGCACCACATGATTGTTTGAAACGATATATCCATCGGCTGAGAAGATTACCCCTGATCCACTACTGATTTGAGTCTGACTTTCAGGGTTTCTATCGAATATATAATCCAAATAACTACGACCATACGAGCGCTCAGAAATGTTTTTTATATAGACTACACTTTTTGTGCTGGCCTTGCTAGCATCCACGAAATCCTCGCTAAGTGTAGAAGAAATGTTCCTAGATGGTTGCGGTGCGTTGTATGAATTATTTGAAGCGTAATTGACAACAGGTGTAGATTGTGAGTTGTTCTGAAGGTTCTGATCTTTTTTTGTTTGTTCGTAAGTATAAGCTCCACCTACACCGGCAAAAAATGAAACAAAAATATACAGTACTGTTTTACGCATAGTCTTTTCTTTTTTAATCTCTACTGAACAAAAATTGTGCTGATTTTTACAACGTGACAAAATGTTTGGTGTTGTGAAAATGATAAAAAGTTTCACGCTTTATTAAACGCGCAAATTAGCCGTCTAGCTATTAATTTTACATCTTTGAATATTCAGAAATAGTCATTTATGGGAATACGTTCGTTTTTCGGTAAACCATTTGCCAAATATATTGCCAAACAGACCAAAAAGTGGGCATCTAATCCAGGTCAATCTCAGCAAAAGGTCTTTGATAACCTTATTAAAAAGGCAGCCTCAACTCAATTTGGCCAAGACCACCATTTTGATAAGATTAATAGCTATGATGACTTTAAGGCTAATGTGCCGATTCGTGATTACGAAGAATTAAAGCCGTACATAGATGAAATGGTGGCAGGAAAAGCTGACGTTTTATGGCCAGGAAAACCTGTCTATTTGTCTAAAACCTCAGGCACAACATCTGGTGTAAAATATATTCCTATTACTAAAGACTCCATTCCAAATCATTTTGTCAGTGCTAGAAATGCAGTATTAGCTTATGTTGCAGAGACGGGTAAGGCAGATTTCCTTGATGGCAATCTTATTTTCCTTTCGGGTAGTCCAGAACTTTCTAAGAAAAACGGTATTCATGTAGGGCGTTTGTCTGGTATTGTCAATCACCATGTTCCGAGCTATTTGCGCACAAACCAATTGCCTAGTTATGATACCAACTGTATTGATGACTGGGAAACCAAGCTTGAGAAAATAATAGATGAGACCTTAGACAAAAACATGACATTGATCTCTGGGATTCCACCTTGGGTACAAATGTATTTTGAAAGAATTCAAGCCCGGGTAGGAGATAAGAAAATTAAAGATGTGTTTAAGAATTTCTCCATATTCGTTTACGGGGGTGTAAATTTTGAGCCCTATAAAGCCAAACTATTTGATACCATTGGTAAGAAGGTTGATTCTATTGAAACCTATCCTGCCTCCGAAGGCTTCATTGCTTATCAGGATACACAGACTGAACCTGGGCTTTTGATTTTATTGAATAGCGGTATTTTCTTTGAATTTATTCCTGCCGATGATTATTTTAATGAGAACCCAACCAGGTTGAAAATAGATCAGGTAGAGTTAGGGGTTAATTATGCTTTGATTATTAATAGCAACGCTGGTCTTTGGGGTTATTCAATTGGTGATACAGTTAAGTTTGTTTCTAAAACACCTTATCGATTATTAGTAACAGGTAGAATTAAGCATTTCATTTCTGCTTTTGGTGAGCATGTCATAGGTGAGGAAGTGGAGAAGGCCATGAAAAATACCTGTGAGAAGTTTCCTGAGACTGAGTTAATAGAGTATACTGTTGCCCCAAATGTCGCCCCAAAAGATGGACTGCCACTGCATGAATGGTATGTTGAGTTTGGCACTGTGCCAAAAGATTTGATTGCCTTCGAAAAAGAGCTAAATTTGCAACTTCAAAAATTGAACACCTATTATGACGATCTCATTACTGGGAATATTTTGAGGAAGTTGGAAATCATCGTGCTTCGAAAAAATTCATTTATAGACTATATGAAATCAGAAGGAAAGTTAGGGGGACAGAATAAAGTGCCGAGACTTTCTAATGACAGGAAGATTGCAGAGGCTTTAAGCGTAATTCAATAATTTAGAATTATGAGAGTTAGTAAACTGAATTCATTGCTTATACTATGTTACTTTTTATCAATTCCAATAGGATTAGCACAGTCGAAAAAACTTGATAAAAAACATGGAAAAAGAAAGTATAACTCTGGGGCAATCAAATTTGATGATGGTACTGAAAGGCGATGTGACCTCTATTTTGATTGGGGAGCAGGGATAGTATATGAAAAAAATGGCAAAGGTATATTGCCCCATACTGCCTTTAAAGTGGTCTCATTTGAATTTGTAGATTATAAAAATGAAAATAAACTTAGAAGATTTTACTCGTTGCCTTACAAGAATTTAGAAGCTGGATTACCTGAAACATTCGTTTTTTTTGAAGTTTTGTATGAAAAAAGCAATCTCGCAATTTTAAGCTTTCATTATGAAGAGTATAAAGGTGAAGGAGCCACAAATCAATATGGAGCTCCATCCGCAGGCGCAACTCAATATGGATCTGTGCTAAAAGTATATGATAAAGTTTTCTTAGTTAGAGGTAATACAGGTTTAAAGTGTTTACTGGAAAGAGAGGGAAAATTAGCTGGGTTTTGGCAGGAGGAAAGAACTTATAATAAAGTGCATAGTAATGTTTTGGAAGAAATTTTTAAAGATGATTATAATGAACTATTGAGCTATATAGAATCAAATGATCTAAATATGAAGAGGGTTGGAGATCTTATTAAAGCAATTAAACACTATAAGGACAATATTTAATTGGAGAACAAAAAAAATATAGCAATCCTTGGCTCAACCGGCTCTATAGGAACTCAGGCTTTAGATGTGATCAAGTCGCATCACGACAAGTTTGAGGTAGAAGTACTGACGGCACAAAATAATGCTGATCTACTGATACAGCAGGCGATTGAGTTTAAGCCTAATACCGTTGTCATAGGCAATGAAGACCTTTACGATAAGGTATTCGCGGCACTTGACGGCCGTGATATTAAAGTGTATTGTGGGGATAAAGCACTGGCCTCTGTAGTTGAGATGGATACCATTGACTTAGTGCTCACGGCATTGGTTGGCTATGCTGGCCTAAAACCTACCATTAAGGCTATCGAGTCGGGGAAAAGTATAGCCTTGGCTAATAAGGAAACACTGGTAGTGGCAGGCGAATTAATTACTAATCTCGCAGCAGAAAAGGGGGTTAATATTTACCCTGTTGATTCTGAGCATTCGGCTATTTTTCAATGTCTTGTTGGAGAATTTCACAATCCAATTGAAAAGATTATACTAACAGCATCTGGAGGGCCATTCAGAGGAAAAACAAAAGCTGAATTAGAAAAAGTAACGAAAGCTCAGGCACTGAAGCATCCTAATTGGGACATGGGCGCAAAGATTACCATTGACTCAGCATCATTGATGAATAAGGGGCTTGAGGTAATTGAGGCGAAGTGGTTATTTGCACTTAAGGCTTCACAAATTGAAGTGATAGTTCATCCACAGTCTATCATCCATTCTATGGTGCAGTTTGAGGATGGCTCCATAAAAGCTCAGATGGGTTTACCTGACATGAAATTGCCTATTCAATATGCTTTAGGTTTTCCTGACAGATTGACTTCTGACTTCCCTCGATTCGACTTTACCAAATACCCAGCCTTAACATTTGAGCAACCTGATGTTAAAACATTTCGTAATCTAGGTTTAGCTTATAAGGCGTTGGAAAATGGTGGAAATATGGCTTGCATTTTAAATGCGGCAAATGAAATTGCGGTTGCAGAATTTTTAAAGGATAATATTGGTTTTCTTGAAATGTCGGATGTTGTAGAACAATGTATGACTAATATTGCTTTTATAAAGGCACCTTCTTACGAGGATTACGTAAGTACAGATGAAGAGACAAGAATTAAAGCATTAGAAATAGTAAATAAATAGATGGACGGATTAGTAATGACAGCTCAGATAATACTGAGCTTATCAATTTTAGTAGGGGTACATGAGATGGGTCACCTATTAGCTGCCAAATTTTTTGGCATGCGTGTGGAACAATTTTCAATTGGTTTTCCACCAAAATTATTCAGTTTCAAATATGGCGAAACAGAGTATGCACTTAGTGCTATTCCATTAGGAGGTTTTGTTAAAATCTCTGGAATGATTGACGAGTCAATGGACAAAGAACAAATGAAGCAACCACCTCAGCCTTGGGAGTTTCGCTCTAAGCCAGCTTGGCAACGACTTATAGTGATGCTTGGTGGTATTTTCGTTAATGTGGTCACGGGTATTTTGATTTTCATTTCTTTGACTTATATCTTCGGTGATCAAATTATTTCAAAAGATCAGGTAAATGCCAATGGTGGAATTATTGTCAGAGAACTGGGTAAAGAACTAGGACTTCAAGATGGTGATAAGATTGTCAAGATCAATGGCAAAGAGTTTGTTGATTTTAGCGATGTAATGGATACAAAGGTGTTTCTGGGAGATGGTGCCTATTACACAGTACAAAGAGGTAATGAACAAGTAGACATTCAAATACCAGCTGATTTTATTGAAAAATTTAGCGATGAGAAGGCATTTGGAAACTTCATTGTTCCAAAAATTCCAATCTCAGTCGTTGAGATGAACGATAATACATTAGCTCAGCGTTTGGGTATCAAAGAAGGTGACATTTTTGTAAGCCTTGGTGGTCAGGATATTGTAGAAATTACAGATGTTAAGAATATTATTTCTACCTATAAGCAAGATTCTATTACAGCGACAATACGAAGAAATAATGAAATAATGACTTTTTCTGGTGCTGTTAAAGGCGATAGTTTGCTTGGAGTAATGGTCGGTCTTCCTGAAGGATTCTTTACTACAAATGAATATGGGCTAGCAGAGTCCATTCCAATGGGAGCTGAACGAGCATTTGGTGTAATCTTTACTCAAATTCAAGCCTTTGGCAAGATGTTTAGAGGTGAACTTAATGTTAGAAAATCATTATCAGGGCCTATAGGAATTGCTAAAGCTTATGGAGGTAACTGGGATTGGCAAAGATTCTGGAGACTGACAGGTTTACTTTCTATGGTATTAGCATTTATGAACTTACTTCCTATACCAGCCTTAGATGGCGGCCATGTGATGTTCCTTTCTTACGAAATGATTTCAGGTAGAAAGCCCTCTGATATATTCTTAGAGAATGCACAGAAAATAGGAATGGCCTTCTTACTGTTATTGATGGTATTTATAATTGGAAACGATATTTTCAAGGTATTCTTCAATTTCTAATTGAAGTCTGATCTTACAAAAGAGCCGATCTCCTAATTGAAAGATCGGCTTTTTTGCTTTCTATTTGTTACTATTAGTTGCGGCTATTTGTAACTCTAGTCGTTTCATTTCCCTTAGAAGGGCATTATTATTCATTTGCATCCAATGCCATAGTTTTATGAATCCAACACTCATCATACTCCAACCTCCAATTGCTCCATAAATAAGCATATCTCGGGTGTTTTCGGCATTATAAAATTTGATAGCACAGAAAACAAAAACTCCGAATATGACAAAAGACATTATCAAGGTCAAAAGGTAGATGATCTTATTCTTTCCTTGAAAAACACCTAAGGTCATATCCAGTAAGTTTTGCTCCCCTAATTGATCGTAAAACTCAGCTTCTTCTTTGCTTAAAGCCTCATAAATTATTTTGTCGATTTGTTCATTGGTATTTTTCATGTTGTACCTCCTTATATTTTTGTTTTAGTAATTCTCTAGCGTAAAAAATTCTTGACTTTACCGTGCCTTCTGGCAGCTCCAGTACCGAAGCGATCTGTTTTATCGATTGTTGTTCGAGATAAAACAGCGTTAATATTAATTTGTGTTGTTTGGGTAACTTTTTCAATAACTCTTCTATCGTACTCCATGAGTCATCAGGCT
>CAYGNU010000303.1:0-6065 GCA_964351175.1 uncultured Roseivirgaceae bacterium
TCTCAGCTCTATTTCTAAAGAAGAAACGCCATTTTCAAGGAAGATTTTCTGTCCATGTTTTTTTGCCATAAACTTGAAGAAATCTCGCCATAGCAGCTCGAAAACTAGCCAGTAGGTAGAGTCGTTGTTTTCTCTTTCTTTCTCGTACTTCTTCACTTCGTAATAGACCATTTTAGGAGATATGGCCCCAACAGCCAGCCATGGTGATAGTTTAGAAGAATAATCAGCGCCTACTAATCCATTTCTGGTTTTCTTATAATTCTTTAGCAGGTCTTGCTTCCAGAAGTAGTCATTGAGCCGCTTCTTGGCTGCCGCTTCACCACCCTTGAAGGATAAAACTGCTCGTTTGTCACTACGGAATTCCTCAAGTCCTAAATCTTTTAATGTGGGCAGCTCGCCTAACTCAATGTCTGGCAAGGCACTTAGGCCTTTAGGCTTTTGAAATAGGGGCCTAACTTTTACTGTTTTTTCTGACTCTTTTCTGAATTGAGTAAAAACATCAGGTACTTGTTTAATAGGCCAAGGCACATCTTCTTGATGAAATAGTGTCTGCTGCCAGATTAATTTCAGAGAAATGCCTTTCTTGAAAAGGGTCGCTTCAAGTGCTGCTTCTATAATGATCTCGTCATAGGTAATGTCTTTGCTAGCATAGACTTTTGTGCAATTAGCTTCTTGGGCTAATTCAGGAATAATTTGTTCTGGCTTTCCTATTCTGACAACAAGATCTGAACCTATATTTTGCAAATCGCTTCTAAGCTGCTGCAGCGTTTCAATGAGAAATTTTGCTTTAAATGAGCCTGTTTTGGAGAAGCCCAAAGATTGCGCTTTGTAATGTCTTGGATCAAAAATGTAAACAGGGATAATATCAAAATTACTGGTGGCCTCAACCAATGTTTCATTGTCAAGTAGTCTCAGATCATTTCTAAACCAAACTATCGCTTTAGCTCTCATACTCATAGAACCATATTCATTGTAAATGGTTCATGCTAGATCATTATTCCAAGTGTTTGATTTATCTAATCAAAAATATCTATCTTAATCATCTGTTTCTGTTGATAATAATTATGATAAAGAGTCTTACTAATATTGGTTTAAAAGACCAGCATGGTTATAGAGAAAGACGTGTAATTCAAATTACAAATGTGCTATCAGTAGCAGTAGGGATCATATTAATCCCTTTAGCCGTACTAAACCTTTATATCGGTCAGGCTTTAAATGCTGTTATTTTGTTCATATGCAGCTTAATCTATATTTTGAATCTGTACTGGAATAAATTGGGGTTTTATACATTGTCAAAACTCGTTTTAGTCTTTGTTATTTTATTAAACCCCTTTATCCATATTGCAATTAGTAATAAAACCCCAGATGGACAATATTTAAGCTACCTTATCATTTCTATTATATTGGTGACAACTTCTAGTTTTTTATTTAGTAGTAAGAAGGACAGACCAATGTATTATTTCTGCTTGGTTTTCAATATTCTATGGATGGTGTTCATTGATTTTATTGTTTATTCACTATCTAACCCAAAGCCTAATATTGATTTTCTTCTGGACAATTATTATTTCTATAAGGCACCACCCATCGCTGCTGTTTTAATAATTTCTTTTCTAATAGCTGTATACAATGGTATTATTAATAAATATGAAGAGGAAAATGAAAACGCTAAATTGCTTTTATCTAAACAGAATGAACAATTAGCCTCTATGAATGGAGCGTTAGAAGATAGGGTACGGGAAAAGACTTCTAAACTTGTAGAGACTAATGATAAAATAATTCAATTAGCCTTTATGACTTCACATGAGCTAAGAGGTCCGTTGGCTAGTATTCTTGGTTTTACCAAATTTTTTAAAGGACAAAATTCACTTGACGATGCATCGGATTACTTAGATAAACTTCATGACAAAGCTGAAGAGATGGATTCGGTTATTAACAAGATGACAAAGCAGCTGGAGGATATGCCTGATCCAAGAAAATTGAAATAACATTAATTTTCTTTTCGCTCAAAGGCACCGATATCTGGCTTCTCATCTCTTGCGTTGCCATCAAGGTCTATCAGAAAGCCAAGGTCTATGGCGGTATCTTTAGCAGGGGACAAAGTATCCAATTGATAATTATATTCCGCAGGGTCAAAAAACTTAGGATCTTTATTCAGCAGGTTATCCACATTGGCAAAAGCATTGTCCTCACTTTTAAGGAGGTTGTTGGTAAATAGAATTTGAGTATTGGTCTCCCCAGAATTGCTAATTAAAAGCTCATCTCTCAAACTACCCCACACTATGCTATTGGTCATCGAAAAGTTAAGATCTCCTAATAAAACAGAATTATCCCCAAGTAATAGGTTATCAGAAAGCACCAGTACCGGATCTCTGCGGAAAAAGTTGAATGAGAAGTTAGCAAAGGTACAATGCTCATAGCTGTAATTACCACCTGCAAGATTACCCACAGCATTGAGCTGGCAATTATTGATTAATACGTTAGCGGCATATAAATCAGAAGATATGGCCAACACTCCAAAGCCGGGCTGTACCAGACTATCGATACTCGGAATGAGAGCATTACCACCCATATTTTCTATGCGCGTGTTAGTCAAACGTAAATCGGGATCGGTATTGTCATCAGGGGTGCCTAAATAGATGCCAACATTCGCATTTCTTATATCAGTAAAATCTATTTGGTTGTTGTTACTGCCTACCAAAAATATTAGCCCTCCCCACTGGCCAGGTGCATTAGCAAATTGTTCATCGAAACGATCATTGGTGAAGACTACTCTATTTTCAGCAGTGCCATTCGCCAAAATGGTGCCCTGAATGAAAATGAACGATCCGTTATGCGAATAAATTTTTGTGCCTTCTTCAATAGTCAAAGTGCAGCCTTCTTCAATTAAAACTGAATTGTATAAAACATAAGGCCTTTCAGCTGTCCAAGTGGTATTGCATATAACTACTGAATCTCGAAGAAAGTTAGCATCTTGCCCCCAAGAGACTAGTTCAACAGATTGTATATTGCCATTGGTATTGAAATTAATCTGATCAGAAACCACAAAAGGAAGGTCCTGATCCATTGGGTCAATGGTTACTTCTGTCAATACTAGCAGGCTGTCTTTTCCTAAAAGGCGTACATTTTGTACTTCAGGTCCGGCAATGCCATTTATAAAAATGGAATAGGAAGAGCTGCTGCCCGAGGCTAATGAAACATTGCTAATGTTTACAGCATTTTCGGCATCATTATACACCCTAAATCTTTTAGTGGCACTTCCTATGGTACTGAACAACGTATCGAAAAAGACGGTATCCGTTGAGAATCTTAAGCTAGCAGAACTATCAAAAGTAAATTTCTCTTCTTCTGGCGTGCATGAGAAAAAGAGACAATACAATAATGGAATGATTAATAATCGCTTCAAGATTTTATGTTAACGATGTAAACAACAGATTATTCCATTGCTCCATCTTCCATTTTAGCCGCACTTTCCGCAATTCTTAGCTGACTGATAAATTCTTCAATTTCTCCGTCCATGACAGCTGGTAAATTGTGCTGACTGTAATTGATACGGTGATCCGTAACTCTACTTTGAGGATAGTTGTATGTTCTGATCTTATCAGAACGGTCACCACTACCTACCATAGATCTTCGCTGTGCACCTACGGCCTCATTGTGTTTAGCCAATTCGATTTCATATAATCTTGAGCGCAATACTTTTAATGCTTTATCAAAGTTTTTGAGCTGCGATTTTTGATCTTGGCAAGAGACTACCAATCCACTAGGCGCATGTGTAAGCCTTACCGCAGAATATGTAGTGTTTACTGACTGTCCACCAGGCCCTGAAGAGCAAAAAGTATCTTTACGCACATCATTCATATCAATTTCAACATCCACTTCATCCATTTCTGGTAACACAGCTACTGTAGCTGCAGAAGTGTGCACTCTGCCCTGGGTTTCTGTTTGTGGTACACGCTGCACCCGATGTACACCAGATTCAAATTTTAGAGTCCCAAAAGCCTCATGACCTGACACTGTACTTACAATTTCTTTATAGCCACCACTTGTGCCTTCCGTAAGGTCAAGAACTGTTAGTTTTAGTCCATGTTTTTCGCAGAACCTCTGATACATTCTGAAAAGATCGCCAGCAAATATCGCAGCTTCATCACCTCCAGTACCAGCTCTTATTTCTAGAATCGCTTCTTTATCATCGTTAGGGTCTTTAGGAATCATCATTTCCTTAAGCACCGCTTCCATGCGCTCTTTCTCAGGCTCTAACTCATCAAGCTCCATCTTTGCCATTTCTCGAAACTCTTCATCCTTCTCAGTTTTTAATACCTCCTTGGCATTTTTGATATTAGAAAGTATATCACTGTAAGCGTCAAACTGAGCTACAATTTTTTCAAGGTCTTTATATTCTTTATTGAGCTGAGAATACTTTTTCATATCAGACATGGCATCTGGCTGGACAATAAGCTGCCCTACCTCTTCAAACCTGTCTTTAAGCTCTTGTAATTTAGCGATCATAAGGATTACGATTAAGACTGCAAAACTAACAAATAGCAGCATTTTATAGTAATTTTGAATTAAATCGACTGACATGAGAAATATTTTAATTTTATTATTGGCTTTAACCATGCTTGCTTCATGTGAAGGCAAACTTTCTGAAGATCAGAGGAAGGCGCTGCGAGAGGAAATGAATGATAGAGAAATTAAAAAAATTAGCCAAGAGGACATTTATAAAAAAGCCTTAGATGAAGGCAGGGCAGTTTTGAAATCAATAAATGCTTCAAATGTTGATTCTGTAGAAACTGTTTGCAACTGTATTATTTCTAACCTACAAAATAAGGAAGGTTTGTCTGAGGTTGAATTGAAATTATATGAGGCCTATGAGTTTAACCCTAATGGTACAGACAATATTCAAAAAGAAGGGGATCAGTTCTTGATTTATACTAAGCCCGAGATAAAAAACGACTCACTTTCAGCACTTTGGCTTATTAAGTTTCCCAAAAGTGAAATCGTTAAAAAGATTTAAACTTCACGATAGCGAAAACAGCTCACTAAATGGTCATTAACTAATCCACAGGCCTGCATGTGCGCATAAATAATTGTACTGCCAACAAATTTAAATCCACGCTTTTTTAAATCCTTACTCAAAGCATCTGACTCAGGTGTTGTTGCGGGCACATCTTTCATTGAAGTCCATTTATTATTAATTGGTTTATTACCTACAAACTGCCAAATGTATTTGTCGAAAGAACCAAACTCTTTTTGCACTTCCATAAACCGCTGTGCATTAATAACAGCACCTCTTATTTTTAGCTTGTTTCTAATAATTTCAGGATTTTCAATTAACTCAAGAATCTTATTCTCATCATAGTTAGCCACTTTTTCAACTTCAAAATTGGCAAAGGCCTTTCTATAGCCTTCTCTTTTTTTGAGTACTGTTGCCCAGCTAAGCCCAGCTTGAGCTCCTTCAAGAATTAGGAATTCGAAATGTGCTTTATCATCATGAACGGGTACGCCCCATTCTTCATCATGGTAAGTTACATATGCTTCAAATTGACCTTCGGCCCAACTGCAACGATTCTTCATAATGGTAGGATTAATATTTTAAAATTATGAAATTACCTTTTAAAACTAACTCCTATGAAAAAATCAGTACTACTCATTATCCTATTGACATCTGCTTCATTAACATTCGCCCAGACTGCAGAAGAGAACATTAAAAAATTAAATATTGAGCTCTTCAAGCCTAGTCCGCCTATAGCTAATTATGTAAAAGCTGTGAGAACAGGCAACTTGGTATTTATGGCCGGTCATGGTCCATCCAGAGCAGATGGAACCTCAATAAAAGGAAAATTAGGTGCGGATATGACTATTGAGCAAGGCTACAAAGCAGCTCGTGTTGCGGCTATTTCTGTACTTTCTTCCTTAAAGGCAGAAATTGGGGATCTGAATAAAGTCAAGCGAATAGTGAAAGTAAAAGGAATGGTCAACTGTACTTCAGATTTTCTGGATCAACCCAAAGTCATCAACGGCTGTTCTGACTTATTGGTAGAAATATTCGGTGAAAAGGGTAAGCA
>CAYGNU010000304.1:0-4555 GCA_964351175.1 uncultured Roseivirgaceae bacterium
ATTTAAGATAGAACATTTAAGACATGAAGAAGAGTTGAATAAAAAGAACAATCAAATCAACAGCCAAAAAGAGGCGCTCTCCAATGCTAAGGATCAACTAGAAATTTTGCTAGAGGCTAAGTCTAAAAAATTAGAAGTTCAAAATCTGGGAATCAGTAAATATGCCTACCTAAATTCACATAGAACTAGAAGTCCTTTGGCTAGAATTCTAGGTCTAGTTAATCTGACTAAACTTGAAGACTTAAACGATGAAGATAAACGCAGCTATTACTTTAATGAGATTAGCGTTAACGCTAAAGAATTGGACAATGTAATTAAAGAAATAACTATTGTTTTAGATAAGGATTTAGACATTTGATGAGCTACAGGTTAAAAATACTCCTTCACCTTGTGGCGATTGTTTTCTTGAGTACAGCCACTTTTTATGTGTTGATGGAAACTAGCTTTTGGTTATTATCTATTTGGCTGATCCTAGGTGCTCTACTCATTTCTGCAAGCTTAATACGACTGCTAGAGAGGCATCAAAATGAGTTGAAAAATTTCCTTTTAGGAATTCAGCAAAATGATTTTACGACTTCCTATTCGAGCATAATTAAAAACAATAGTAAAAATGAACTTCATGATGCTTATACGACCATCATTGAAAAATTCCGACAGCTTAAACACGACAAAGAATCTAATTACTACTTCCTTCAGACCATAGTGGAAAACTCCATAGTGCCTATGATTGGCTACTATGAAAAAGAAGAGAATGTTACACTTATCAACGAAGCAGCAAAATCACTTTTCAATAAGCCCTTCTTTAAAAATATTGGCGCTATCAAATCAGTTAACATTGATCTTTACCAACTGATAATCAAATTAAAGAGTGGTGAAAGGGAGTTAATCAAAGTATTTCTGAATAATGAGTTACTAAACTTGTCAGTAATGGCCAAAGAAATAAAACTTGGCGATAAGCTTTATAAGCTAGTTTCATTTCAGAACATCAATCGAGAACTTGAAGCTAACGAATTAGAATCATGGCAAAAATTAATTCGGGTTTTGACCCATGAGATCAAAAATTCAGCTATACCTATATCTACCTTAACAGAAGTTGTAAACTCAATGATAACAGATGAAAAAGGAGCCCTGAAAGACCTGTCCATTCTGGATCAAGAAGAGTTGGATGATTTACAAATAGGACTTAAAACAGTTGAAAAACGAAGTAAAGGGTTGGTTAACTTTGTAAATGCCTATGGTGAGTTGTCAAAACTTCCTCAACCACGATTCTACGAAATTGATATCAAGGAGGTAGTTGATTCTGTGATAAGTTTGCTAAACAATGATTTGAAAAAAGCCAACATTACTGTAGAGATGAATATTAGAAGCAAATCGCTCTATTTAGATAATGAGCTTATCGAGCAGGTATTGATCAATCTGATTAAAAATGCGCGGGAGGCTATGACAGATGTTCCAAATGGGAAAATCATGATTCAAGGTGAACCGTCAAAAGACAGGTATAATCTAATTATAGAGGACAATGGAAAAGGTATGGATCAGGAGACCTTGGAAAACATATTTGTACCTTTCTACACCACAAAAAAAGAAGGCTCAGGTATTGGCCTGAGTCTTTCTAAACAAATAATGCAGGCGCATAAAGGCGCTATTCATGTTACTTCTAAACTGGGAGAAGGGTCTAGATTTAGCCTCACATTTTAACTACTTTTAATGGGTATTAAATCGTAAATATTTGATCCTTTCTTGAAGAATTGCTAATAAGGTGGCTTTGTAAATAATTAGACAACTAAGTAGAAACTTTAGACTAGAGCCTTTTGAGAATAACGAAATCAGTTTCCACTGACTATGGAGATGTCAATATCATTATAGATGAGCAACCTAATGCTTCTCACATAATACTACTTGCCCATGGTGCAGGTGCTGGCATGAATCACCCTTTTATGGAATCAGTCGCTGTATCATTAAGTGAATCAACATTCACAGTGGTCAGGTATAATTTTATCTATATGCAAAATGGAAAGAAGCTTCCTGATTCCCCAAAAAAGTCACATCATGTGATAGAAAGGGTGCTGGATTTTACCAAAAAGAACCTACCTAAACTCCCCATAATACTTTCAGGAAAATCGTATGGTGGAAGAATGAGTTCTCAGTTTACTGCCATAAATAATCCAGACGTTATGGGATTGGTTTTCTTTGGTTACCCATTACATCCATTAGGAAAACCTTCAACTGACAGAGCGGAACATTTAAATGAAATATCCTTACCGATGCTCTTTATACAGGGCAGTAAAGACAAACTTGCTGAGCTAGATTTAATAAAGAAAATAACAAAGAAACTGGATAAAGCCACACTGCACATTATTGAAAATGCTGATCACTCATTTAATATTCCTGAAAAATCAATTTTAAGTAATCAAACTGTTTTCCAAGTGTTTGTCGATGAACTGAATATTTGGATTAAGGGTATTAACAAGTATTAGTCAAGAGCAAGATTTTATTACTTGGTAAAGGTTTTCAGCGTACTACTTACCCTCCAAGTTCTCATTGCTTTGATACTTACCTGACGATATATTATCAAGAATACGAGCAATATCGTTATACAAAACAACCCCTCGGTCATCTAAAGAGGCATCTTCAGACTTTTTCTTCAGATAGTTAAAAGTTTGCTTTAAGGCATTGACTACTTCATCGTCCTCTTCATTTTTTGTGCTTCTAATTGCTTTGTTAAGCTCCTCTTTTAAGTCATTAAAATGAGCTTTAAGCAGAAGATCTGACATGGACTTCTTCATAGTTGAAAAAATTATGGTTTTGATTTTTCAAGTGCCCTTTCACATGAAAAATTGCCATCAACAGGATACAATATAGTATTTAAATGAATAAACATATACTCCAAGACCTATTTTCAACGACTTTAGAATTGTGGTGATGAACGCTTTCTTTTCTCTGTTAATACTTTGACGAATCTCTGGAGCAGATCAAAATAGAGTGATATAAACAGCAGTAAACACATAAACCAAATCATACTTAAGTTGAAGTAGAGTGTGTCAAAATGCTTACCTAAGAAGTGCTTTACTGGCACATAGAAGTTGGCACGGAAATCAAATAAATTAGCAGGTTTGTGATCTGTGAAGTAAATTGGATCAATCTTTCTGGCCAATTTATTATCGATATTAATCACTCTAAATTCGGTATTGTTATTTCTCAATGCAGAGATAATGGCTTCATTTTGATATTCCATTCTTAACGAATCCAATTGCTTTTTCTTTTCAGGAGTATTGGTCAATTCATAGGTTAAGGCTTCCATTTCTTGCTCGGCCTTCACATATCTATTAACATAAAACTTTTTTAAAGCACCTATAAACCTGTCAGTTTCATTAAAAGTTGCCGAATCGAACCGCTCTATAACAAGCCTATCAAACCTTTTGAACTTATCCTCACCTACTATTTGCAATTCGTTTTGCAATTCATTCCTTAAAACACTTAACGAATTACGCATTTCATCAGCTTTATTAGAATTTAATTTGAATCGCATATTGTTGAATACAAAAGACAACTCAGACTCTAGGCGTGGTAAATAGTACAGTTTCTTATATTCTGCATCTGCCATTCTCTTATCCAAATCGTAAAACTGTTTCTCATATGGATTGTCTTTGTACTGTGTTACCAAAGCAGCTTCAAAAGCCCACCTTGAAGCCATCACCTCTCCTACAGCTGGCACTCCGTCCATCGTGGTTACCATAGGATTGAACTTATCGAAGTTGATTACCACACCACTCAGCAGCAGCTGCGGAATAAGTAAGATTGGAATAAGTATGTAGATAGTAACTGCAGAATTAAATGTAGCAGATATATTTAATCCAAGCATGTTTGAAAAACAGGAACTGCTGAATAGTATGAGCCAAAAGCTAATTCCCATACCATGAAGTCCTAAAACCGTATTTCCTACCAATACAAATGAAGCAGTTTGAATAGCTGAAATTGTGAATAGGATCAGAATTTTAGAAAGAAGATAACTCCCCTTGCTGAGATGTAGGAAACTTTCTCTTTTACGGATCTTTCTATCTCTGAATATCTCTTCCGCACTGACAGTAAGTCCCATAAACAGTGCAACAATAATACTCATGAAGAAATACACAGGAATATTGTCATTCTGAAAAAAAGTATATACTGGATTATCTACTTCTACAGTGGCATAATATCGCACTAAAAAGGTCATAAATAAGGCCAATAATGGTGCCTGTAAAAGGTTGATGCTTAAATATTGTTTATCAGAAATTTTCGATAAAATATCCCTTTTAGCGAATACCTTTAATTGCTTTAAGAAGTTTGGGATTTTTTGCGTTACTCTGATTGTCTCTTTAGTATGCTTAATCTTATGCCCTTTGTTATGTTCTCTGTAATATTGATACCACTGACTGGGAGAAACCTTTCTTGTTTTTGTCAAACGCCCAAACTCATTTACAATCTTCGTTTCTATAATACTGAATATCTGTTCTGGGTTAATATTGCCGCATTCTGGACAAGAATTTTGATTCCTATTAGCGGCATTGAGAAGATC
>CAYGNU010000304.1:4565-6064 GCA_964351175.1 uncultured Roseivirgaceae bacterium
AAACCCGCACTTCCTCACCCGGCCTGCCGTAATAAATCTGCTACCCCCCAACATCCAGAATCAACAAATCATCAAACATTTTGAATATGCCAGATGAAGGTTGGTGAATCACCACAAAGATCATTTTGCCTCTTAAAGACAGCTCTTTGAGCAAATCCATGATGTTCTCTGAGTCTTGCGATGATAATCCTGATGTGGGCTCATCTACAAACAGAATACTTGGTTCTCGTAATAATTCAAGTCCAATATTTACTCGTTTCCTTTGGCCACCACTTATGGTTTTATCTAATGGAGACCCAACTTTCAGGTCCTTAATTTCATGCAAACCAAGGTTCATTAAAACCTTGTCAATCAACGCTGATGTTTCTTCTTTGGAGTATTGGCTAAAGCATAATCGAGCCGCATAGTAAAGGTTATCAAAAACGCTCAGTTCTTCCATCAACAGGTCATCCTGAGGAATATAACCAACCACACCTTCTACCTTCTCCGGGTCTTCATGGATGTTTATGTTATTTACAATAACTCTACCTCCAGAAGGTTTTTCTATACCATTTATAACGCTAAGCAGTGTAGACTTTCCTGAACCACTTGCTCCCATGATACCTACCAACTTACCACCATTGACAGAAAAGTCTACATTTTGAATTCCTGCCTTTCCAGATTTAAAATGATAGAATAGATGCTCTGCCGAAAAAGTAATATTTGTCCTGCTTTTTGATGTCAGAAATCGCGATACTACATCACTGTAGTAAACAGTATCAATTTTATCACCACGAATCGTACTACCAGTCGGAAACACATCTATCTTCCGACTTTTAAGAGCAATACCATTAACATATAAAGTGCTGATGCCAAGATACTTAATGAAATATGTTTCGATCTCGGCCAACCTAAAAATGGCTACAAGTCCTGTGAGATTTTTAGCCTTTATTCTAGGTCCTTTTATCTCGACATCTCCAGAACCTTCATCAATAATCAATATATCTTTAGATGATAGCTCGTCAAAATCCTCGCCCATGACAAATGCTTTCAAAGACGAAATATCCTTTCTTGATATCTTAAGCGCCTCTCCAATATAAAAGATCAAGTTGTCTTGACGCTCAGATATCATATGATCAGCATATACCAATTCAATGATCTTTACAATGAGCACAATTTTTTGCTGAGCAGTAAGGGCTAGGTTAACCTTTTTAACAATGGCCATAATGCGTGACCAGTCTTCCACGAATTGTAATGTCTCATCATCGACATCCAATTCATCCTTCTTCTCATCTACTTTATATTCAGTGCAATGGTTATCGAAGAGTTTTAAATAATATCCTGATGATTCCTGATTTAAATGAACAGCTAGAAATTCCTTAATGTTAGCGCGCTCATCTTCCGTAACGCGCTCTCTGGCCACAATAGCAAATAGTTGGATAATAGCTTTCAGTAACTCTTCACTCATCTCTTTTTCATACTTTTTACAAAGACCACTTTAAATAATAAAAGGTTACTGA